>JAQVGR010000035.1 GCA_028696635.1 Candidatus Krumholzibacteriia bacterium
AGGGACTGGCCACCGCGTACATGATGATCATGACCGGGGCGTTCAGGACGATCGCCGTCGAGGCGCACAGCAAGGCCTCGAACGTGAAAAACGTCGGCGAGCTGATCGGCTTCGCGCTCGACCCGGCCTACAACCGCCCCCTGCGCGAGACGCCGCACGCGATCGCGGGGCTCGAGATGACCCGGTACATGTTCGAGTCTGCCACCACCCCCGAGGACTGCGCGAGGGTCGTCGTGAAGAACCGGTGGAACGCGATGCGCAACCCGTACGCGGCCTTCGGCGCCGACATCACGCCGGCCGACGTGCTCAACTCCGAGCCGGTCTCCCTGCCTCTGCACCGCCTCGACATCGCCCAGCACGCCGACGGCGCCGTCGTCGCCGTCCTGGCCGACGAGCAGACGGCGGGGGCGCTCTGCGAGACCCCGGTCTGGATCGAGGGGCTCGGCTGGTGCACCGACACTCCGACCCTGGAGATGCGCGAGTGGGGCGAGGCCTCCTACGCGCGGCTCTCCGCCGACATGGCCTACCGTATGGCCGGCATCTCCAACCCGCTCGGCATGATCGACTTCGCCGAGATCTGCGACGAATACTCGTACAAGGAGCTCCAGCACATGGAAGCGCTGAAGCTCTGCATGCCCGGAGAAGCGGCGCACATGCTCGAGAGCGGCGCCACCTCGTACCAGGGCGAGATCCCGATCAACATCTCGGGCGGCGCGCTCGGCGTGGGCCATCTCTTCGAGGCCTCCGGCGCGCACAAGATCCTCGAGCTCGTCGAGCAGCTGCGCGGCGAGGCGGGGGCCCGCCAGATCCCCGACGTGAACGTCGGCCTCGCGCAGGTCTGGCGCGGGGTGCCCACGGCCACCGGGGCGGTCGCGATCCTTTCGAACATGTAGGAGGTCTTCTGCGATGGGAATGAGGAAAGTAGCGATAGTCGGAGCCGGCATCACGAAGTTCGTGCGCCGCGCGCAGGAGACCGGGAAGGAGCTGTCCTGGCAGGCCTCGAAGATGGCCCTGGACTCCTGCGAACTGACCCTCGACGACGTCGACATGGTGACGCTCGGCACCGCGCCCGACGCCTTCGACGGCGTCCACATGAAGGGCGAGTACCTCGCCGACGGCGCCGGTGCGATCGGCAAGCCGTACATGCGCCACTACGTCGGCGGGGGCACCGGCGTGTTCAGCCCGATACACGGCTGGTTCCACGTGGCGAGCGGCATGGCCGACATCTGCCTCGTGGTCGCCGAGGAGAAGATGTCGAGCTGCCACCCGCACCCGCAGGGCGCGTTCCTGACGATCTTCGACCACACCACCGAGCAGCCGCTGAAGCCGACGCTGATATGGATCTTCGCCCTCGAGATGAACCGGTACATGTCGACGTACGGGATCTCGAAGGCCGACATCGCCCGCGTCTCGGTCAAGAACAAGCGCAACGCGCTCGACCATCCGAGCGCGCAGATAGCGGAGAACATCACCGTCCAGGACGTGCTCGACAGCGAGACCCTCTGCTGGCCGGTCAACCGGCTCGACATCTCCCCCGCCTCCGACGGCGCGGCGGCGATCGTGCTGGCCAGCGAGCGCGTCGCCCGCCGGCTCACCGACAAGCCGGTCTGGATCGACGGGGTCGGGTTCTCCCTCGACACGGCGTACTGGGGGACCAGGGATCTCTGCTACCCGCGCTACGTCGAGACGGCGGCTCGCATGGCGTACGACATGGCGGGGATCAAGGAGCCCTCGAAGGAGATCCACATCGCCGAGCCGTACGACCCCTTCGACTACAAGGAGCTCCACCACCTGGAAGGGCTCATGCTCTGCCCCCGCGGCGAGGCTGCCCGCCTGACCGCCGAGGGATACACGGCGCGCGACGGCAACCTGCCGGTCTGCCCCTCGGGGGGCGCGCTCGGGGTGGGGAACCCGATCGCGGCGACCGGCCTGATGAAGATCATCGAGATCTTCCTCCAGCTGCGCGGCGAGGCGGGAAAGCGCCAGGTGCCCGGCACCCCGCGCTGCGGCCTCGCCCAGGCGTGGGGCGACCTGATGCAGGTCGGCACGGTCGTCGTGATGAGGATCTGAAGCGAAGGCAACCGAACAAGGAGCGATCGAGATGAAACTCGAAGATTTCGAACTCGGCGGGACGAACCTCAAGTCCTCCGACTTCAAGCAGGGCACGGTCCTCACCACCGAGTGGGAGCCCGATCTGAAGTACGCCTGGGACAACGGCGTCGCGATCGGGCGCTACCTCGCCGAGCTCAAGGAGGGCCGGATAATCGCGCGCGCCTGCCACTCGTGCAAGCGGATCATGCTCCCCCCGCGGATGTTCTGCGAGCTCTGCTTCCGCCCCACCGACGAGTGGTTCTACGTGCAGGACACCGGCACGGTGAACACGTTCAGCATCGCCAGGGTCAACTGGGACGCCTCGCGCCGCGGTCCCGACGAGCCCGCCCTGCTCCCCGCCGTCATCGAGATAGACGGCGCCTCGAAGGGGATGGGGATCCTGCACATGCTCGGCGAGGTCGAGCCGGAGGAGATCAGGATCGGCATGAAGGTGCGCGCCGTGTGGAAGAAGCCCGGTGAGCGCACAGGGGCGATCACCGACATCCTCTACTTCAAGCCGATCGCCCCCGCGCGGCACACGCCGCCCGCGAAGGCGTCGGCCGGAGCGAAGAAAAAGGTGAAGACGAAGGCCAGGTCGAAGGCCGGCGCGGCCCGGGGAAAGAGGTGAGCGAGCGATGGCGATCACGGAGAAGATAACGAGCACGACCGTTCCGACCTTCTGGGAGGGCGAGATCCCCGTCCGTTACGTCTACACGTACGGCATCGCCGGCGAGCGGTTCTTCCGCGCCGTCAAGGAGAAGGGGACCTTCCTCGCCACCCGCTGCGAGGACTGCGACATCACCTTCGTCCCCCCGAAGGCGTTCTGCGACCGGTGCTTCGAGAAGCTCGACGACTACATCGACGTCGGCACCACGGGGTACGTGGAGACCTTCACGATCTCGTTCCGCAACATGGACGGGTCGGAGAAGCGGCACCCCCGCATACTCGCGATGGTGCGCATCGAGGGGACCGACGGCGGCCTGATCCACTATCTCGAGGGGATCGACTGGGAGGAGATCGCGATCGGCATGCCGGTCAGGGCGGTCTTCAAGCCGAAGGCCCAGCGGAAGGGCTCGATCGAGGATATCGTGGGATTCGGGCCGGTCGAATAGCCGGCCCCCGCCCCTGTTCGATCAGTTCCGGCGCCCCGCCCCCGCGGGGCGCCGGCCTGTTTACCGGCGCTTGCCGCGCGCCTCCTTCTTGAGCCGCTGGACGTGCCCCCTGCCAAGGGCCTTGACCTCGCATCCGAGCTCGAAGTAGCGGCGGATCTTCTCGTCGGAGAGGATGCCGAAACAGTCTATCACGGCGACCGGCCCCCCCGCCTTGCGCACGAGCCAGTCCGGATCGATGTCCAGATACTGCTCGTGCGGCACGGCGAGCACGACCGCCTCGACCCCGCGGGCGGCGGCGGCGAGGTCCTTCTCGACGCGCGATCCCTTCAGGCCTTCCTGGTTGCGGAAGAAGCGGCTCCACGAGTGCCCGGGGGCGGGATAGGTGTCCTGGCTCTCCAGTTCGTACCAGTGCTCCACGTACGGGTCGTGGACCTTCATGAAGGCCCCCATCTCGGTGAGCTTTCGCACGATCAGCTCCGAGCCGCTGTACCGCGTGTCGCCGACGTCCTGCCGGTAGCTCGCCCCGCAGACGAGCACCTCCGCCCCGGCGATGTATCGCCCCATGTTGCGCAGCGCGTCGCGCGTGAGCTCGGCGACGTGCAGGCCGCGCGTGTCGTTGATGTCGATGGCGGTCGGCGTGATCTTGAAGATCCGGTCCCCGTCCTCGAACCCGAGGATGTGCTTGTACGCCCAGTAGCCGAGCCCGCCGTCCTTGGGAAGGCAGTACCCGCCGATCCCCGGCCCCGGGAAGATCATGTTGCTGTGCGTCGGGCGCATCCGTATCGCCTTGATCACCTTTATCAGATCGACCCCGTTGCGCTCTGCGAAGAGGCTCCACTCGTTGAGAAACGCGAGGATCGCCGCCCGGTAGCTGTTCTCGACGATCTTCGTCGTCTCCGACTCGATCGGCCGGTCCATGACGGTCAGGGGGAAATCCCGGGTGTTGAGCACCTCGCGCAGGAACTTCTCGACTCTCCGGGCCGCCTCCGCGTTGCACCCCGAGCAGACCCGCCAGAAATCGCGGATCGAGCGGACGTACTCCCTGCCGGGCATCACTCGCTCGAAGCTGTGCGCCAGCAGCGGCGCCGATCGGATCTTGCGCTCGGCGAAGGCCCGCTTGAGTATCGGCCAGACGACGAACTCGGTCGTCCCGGGGGCGACGGTCGTCTCTATCAGCACAAGGCAGTGGGGCGGTATCTTCTCGCCGACGGTCCGCATCGTCGCCTCGAGCGCCGCCATGTCGGCCTCCCCCGTGCGCATGTCGCCGAGGTCGTGCTTGAGGTAGTCGCACTGCACGTCGATGACGACGCAGTCGGCCAGCCCCAGGCAGTCGCTGTTGAAGGTCGCCGTGAAGGTCCGCTTCTCCTTCACCGTGCGGGAGATGATCTCGTCGACCTCGGGGTCTTCCGCCTTGACCGGAGAGGTGCCGCTGTTCAGCACGGGGATCTTCCAGTAGCTGCGCGTGCTCGGGCGCTGGCAGCCGATGACGAACTTGTTCGGGCGGCCCTTCCTGTCCGTCGTGTCGGCGATGATCGCCGCCATGACGACGCCGACGAACCCGACCCCCATCACGACGACGATCTCCATCCCCTCGGATTTCGCCTTCCTGGCCAGGCGCTCGACGCGCCGCAGCTCCGCCGCGTACTCGCTCCCGGCGGGAAGGGGAAACCGCTCGCCCCCGGGGCTGATGGCAAACGCCCCCGCCTCGCGCGGGGAGAGATTCGATTTCTTCGCCGTTCTTTTCGGCATGCCGGGACCTCCGTTCGTGGTTGTGCCGGATAGTAGCACGAATCGGGCCGTTTTCAAGAGTCCGGATGCGCGGCGCCCCGCCGGGGACGGCCGTTCACGCGCCGCCCCGTCGCTCATGAGCCGTCCGCTATGGCGTGTGCTTGATGAAGTCGCCGCGCTCGAACTCCTCGAAGGCGAGCCGCAGCTCCTCCCGTGTGTTCATCACGATCGGGCCGTACCAGGCGACCGGCTCGCCCATGGGCTTCCCGGAGGCGAGCAGGAAGCGAACTCCCTCGTTCCCCGCCTCGATCCTCACCCCGTCGCCATCGCCGAAGATCACCAGGGTGTGCCCGGCGAGGAGCGCCTGCGGCTCGAGGTCCCACCATCTGTTCTTCTCGACCTGCCAGGCGAGGGGATTGCGCTCCTCGTCGAAGTACCCCTCCCCGCCGATCACGTAGGCGAAGGCGTTGTCCCCCCGTCGCACGGGGTGCTCGAACGCCGCTCCCGGCGGGAGCGTCACGTCGAGATACGTCGCCCTGACGACGAGGTCGCGCATCGGCCCCTGCGCGCCGGCCGCCTCGCCGGCGATCACGGCGGCGATCCCGCCGTCCGGGAGCGCGACCTTGGGGATCGTAGAGCTCGCGACGTCGCGGTACCTGGGATCCATCATCTTGCTCGCCGCAGGGAGGTTCACCCAGAGCTGGAACCCGCCCATGCGCCCCTTCTTGTCCCCTGTCGGCATCTCCTGGTGGATGATCCCGCTCCCGGCGGTCATCCACTGGACGTCGCCGGGTCCGATGATCCCGCTGTTGCCGAGCGAATCCCCGTGCTCGACGGTCCCATCGAGCATGTACGTCACCGTTTCGATCCCGCGGTGCGGGTGCCAGGGGAACCCCCTGACGTAGTCTTCGGGGTCGTCTCCGCGGAAGTCGTCGAGCAGGAGGAACGGATCGAGCTCGGGTACCTGGCGGAACCCGAACGCGCGCCGCAGCTTCACCCCCGCCCCCTCCGTCACGGGGACGCTGACGGCGATCCTGCGGATCGCGCGGATCGATCCTCTCTTCGCCATGACATCCTCTCAGGTCGAGCTACCTGCACAGAACGATCTTGCGCGTACAGAGAACCGAGTCTCTCCCGCGCGCCTGGACGAAATATACACCGGAGGTTAATGGATGCCCATCCCTCATCCTGCTGTCCCATAAGACCGTGCGAGTCCCGGCAACTATCTGACCTATCGGAATTGTGTCGATGACCTTACCCGATACATCAAATATCCTGAGTGATACGCCGTCTCGAAAGACGCCACTTGTCAGCAGAAGCTTCGTCGAGCTCATGAACGGATTCGGCGACGCTACGATCGACAGAGCTGGTCCGGTATCGATCGGAATATTGTTATCCGAATCCGTCACCGTCGCAGCCCTTATCGTGACAGTATATCCCGTATGGTCATGGTGATCGTTTCTCTCATGGGCGTTGAGGACGAAATCGACGACGTCTCCTTCCTGTACTCGGATAGACAGGGAATAATCGAATCCCGTACTGTCCTGCGGCTCGAGATATCGCGAATAAATGACGCCGCCGTTGTGTTTCACGGACCAGTCGATTCCGTTGGAAATCGGATCGGAGGTTATGTCCCTCTTCCATACGTGTCCATCGCACAGGATGGAGTCAGCTATCGGGCTGAGCCATCTGAGGACTGGATCGATGTTATTCCGCGACCTCGACTCTTCATTGCTGCCGTCGGGGTGCATACTACACTTACTGAGCAGTGTCCAGTACCACGGCTCGGGGAGGAGGTGATCCACCGTCCATGCGTTAGTTAGTATCCCAAATTCGGACATGAGCGTGAATTGGCCGCCTTCAAATTCGTACCCGTAATAGAAAGCGCTCTCACCCTGTGTCCCGGAGAAATCCCTCGGCATGTTCCAGTCAGCTGCGCACAGGCATGATGAATTAAATAACATGAAACATACAGCGATCAGGGAAATGAGATCTTTAACGTCCAACCGGATATCGTCATCTTTTGTCATGATCTAGCGATCCCGTCTAATTGCCCACGTAACGCTTAACCCTTCCCCATGAGGTGGTTTCGATGCCGATGGCGCTTGAAATATCAACGATTACGCCGTCGGCGTAGTGACCGTCGAACTCGGGGTCGGAACCGTCGTTGCATATGTTCTCGGTCGCGTATACCTCGATAAGAATGAAATCGGAGCCAGGCGGCAACAGCATCTCCAAAGTGATTGTCTCCCAGGTATCAGGGGCGGAATCAGTGAATATGTACCTATACTCTTCCGCTAATTCCGTATTCTGGTACTGTTCGGGGAATGAACCGGGCAACCCTGCGTACGATAAGATCCTCAAGCCGAACTTCGTATCGGTCTCTTCATCCCCGACAATGCGGTTTACCTTGCAGGAAGCTATAACAAGCGCCAGACCTGACTCGACGAGACCGGCAAACGGTCCGAGATCGACCAACTGCTGGACCTGGCAACTTTCATACGTCACAGTCGGGACCTGACCTGTCCGAAGGAACTTCAGCATTCGCAGCCCCTCCCAGGGGACTATTCCGTTCTCCGCGGTGACGATCGATGAGAGGTCATATCGCCAGTCTCCGTATGTAGTCGGATATCCGCTCTCGATCTCCTCCTGCACCTCGAACCCGCCGTTTATCATCTCGTTCGCCGCAACCGGATCTGCAACGCTCAACGCGTGCACGAGGAACGCCATGATAGACAAGGATATAGTAAGATGTAGCACACCCCCCCCTTTGTTCGTGCTTGTAAATACCGCCGAGAACTTCATGCACCGTTCGTCCAGAATGTCTTCACGTGAAATTTCACCGCGATGGAACTCATTATAACAGACGCCTTTTCCTATTTCAATATCATGTTGCCCTCGCGCGGGTGCATGAGGGATACTTTATCTGGGGCTCATTCAATGCTTCGCCAATGATGTTCCAGTCCAGTCGTGGAGGTTTTTTCGTGAGGTCGCTTTCGATCTGCTTAGCCGCCTTCGCCGCAATCTGGCTCGCTTCCGAAGACGCCGCCTGCTCATCCTGGCAACGCTTGCTAGACCGAGCAGATTCGCTCGCGGCCGCAGGAGCTTCCGATTCCGCCCTTGCGCTCGTTGTGCGAGCGCAGGAGACGGCGATGGGAGAGTACGCAGAGTCGGATTCGACGGTCGAATTGCAATTTACGCGAGAGGGGGTCACCGAACGCCGCTATTTCAGAAGCTACGACGATGCCGAGCTTCTTTTCTCAAGAATCCTCGCCGTCAAGGAACAGATCCTCGGATCCGAAGATCCCGAGGTGGCGAACACACTCGATTGTCTCGTCAACCTCGATTTCAGGCGGGGACGGTTCACCGATGCGCTCCCCAGACTGCAACGCATCATAGAGATCCGGGAAGGCGCCACGGGAGCAGGCAGAAAGGCCCTCGCGGTGGCCCTGAACAACCTCGGTCTCGCCTATCAGAACCTCGGCAGGTACGAGGAAGCGGAGCCCCCGCTCGACAGGGCGATCGCCATCAAGGAAGAGCAGTACGGCGCAGACCATCCGTCGGTCGCGCAGAGCCTCAACCTGCTCGCCGCGGTGTGCTACTACGAAGGGCGGCACGAGAAAGCAGAGTCCCTCTACACGAGGGTCATCACTATCCGCGAGAAATCGCTCGGAGCAGATCATCCCGATGTCGCAGGCGCCCTGAACAACCTCGCGATCCTCTACGACGATCAGGGAAGGTACACCGAGGCGAAGCCTCTCTACCTGCAGGCGCTCGCAATACGCGAAGCGGCGTTCGGACCGGATCATCCGGATGTCGCTATCACCCTGAACGATCTTGCGACGTTGAGCTGGCGGATGAACGACTTCGGCTCCGCCCTCTCGATGCACCAGAGAGCGCTTTCGATGCGGCTCAATGCATTCGGCCGCGAGCACCCCCATGTCGCCGTCAGCATGAACAACATGGCCAACGTACTCTCGAGCATGGGCCGCGACGCAGAGGCCGAGCCGCTGTATCGGGACGCCCTGGCGATACTCGAACCGTTCGTAGGCCCCGACCACCCGTTCATGGCCCAGATCCACAACAACCTCGGCACCATCTACTTCAAATTCGCGCGGTACGACGACGCGGAGGCCCGGTGGCTCAACGCGCTCGACGTGTTGGCGAAAACGGTCGGCCCCGATCACGCCAATGTCGCCGAAATACTGAACAACCTCGGAGTAGTCTACCAGACACGCCAGCAATTTCCTGCAGCAGAAACCACGTACGCCAGCGCGCTGTCTATCTGCGAGAAGGCATACGGATCGGATCATCCGCAGACGGCCATGACGCTCCACAACCTCGCCAATACGCTCCTTTACCAGGACAAGTACTGCGAAGCGGAGGCCGCGTACCGTCGATCCGAGTCGATCTACCGCGATCTCTTCGGTCCCGATCATCCCGCTGTCGCCCAGGAGATCTTCGGACTGGCCATCATCCTGCACTACGAGGGCCGGCCCGACGATGACG
>JAQVGR010000036.1 GCA_028696635.1 Candidatus Krumholzibacteriia bacterium
CTGAGCTCGTCGAGGGTGTAGGTCGTCCCGGCGAGCGCGGGGTCCTCGCCCCGGTACTCGACCGAAGCGATCCCGCTCCGCTCGAGCCGGTCGAGCTCGTTCCCGACGGCCTGCTTCACGTCCCCGCGATGGAGGAGCGAGAGGATGAGGAACATGACCACCGAGGCGGCGGTCACGCCGAAGATGTCGCCGATCTGCATGCGCCACGGCGTGCACCCGAGGATGTGGCCGGCCTTGAGATCCTGCATCATCTCGCCGGCGACCGATACGCTCGTGCAGGTGAAGGCGGCCACCCCGAGCACCGCGGCGATCGCGGCGACCCCCTTCATCCCGAGGGCCACCATGAGGAGCGCCGCCACGATGAGCACCGCCACGGTCAGCCCGCTCGTCGGGTTGTTGCTCACGCCGATGATGCCGACGAGGTACCCGGAGACGGCGGCGAACACGAAGCCGAGAAAGAGCATCACGACGGCCGCCACCGCCGCCGGCCCGAGGCTGTGGGTGAAGTAGTTGAAGATCGTGAGCATGATCACCGAGATGATCCCGATCACGAGAAGCGACCAGCGGATGTTGATGTCCTTGTCGGTGCGGGAGATCGCGGCCTCCTCCGAGGCGGACTGTCTCATGTAGGAGAACGAGCGGGAGATCCCCGTGAAGAGGCTGGCGCGCATCTTGTAGAGGGTGTAGAAGGCGCCGACGAGCATCCCGCCGATCGCGATGTAGCGGACGTAGTTCTTCCAGACGTTCGTGAGCTCCAGCGTCCAGCTCGTCACGGCGCCGGGGTCGCCGCGGTTGATGAAATAGGCGATGATAGGCGTGAGCAGGCCCCAGGCCAGCACGCCGCCGCTGAAGTTGATCGCGCCGAGCTTCGGGCCGATGATGTAGCCGACGCCGAAGTAGGCGGGGTTCATGCCGGGCGCCCGCAGCATCAGCACGCCCTTGGAGAGCGACACGATCTTCTGCCAGCCGGCGGCGATGAACCTGAACTCCACCAGCGCGCTGAAGAAGGCGCCGACCCCCATCCCCATGAAGAGGAAACGCGAGTTCCTCACGCCGCTCTGCCCCGACTTGTGGATCTCGGCCGCCGCTATCGATTCGGGGAAGGGGAGCTCGGCGTCCTCGACGAGCACCCGGCGCAGGATCGTCACGAACATGATGCCGAGGACGGCGGCCACGGCGAGCATGATCGTGGAGAGGATGTAGTGCTCGAGCGAGAAGAATGGGTTCCAGATCGCGGCGATCGAGAAGGCCGGAAGGGTGAATATCGCGCCGGTCGCGACGTTCCCGCCGATGGAGCCCACCGTCCGCGCGGCGTTCTCCTCGAGGAGGGTCCCTTTCATCGCCTTGAGCACGGCCATGCTGATGACGGCGGTCGTGTAGGTCGCGGCGATCGTCATTCCCGCCTTGAGGCCGAGGTAGGCGTTCGCGGCGCCCATCATCATCGCCATCAGTACGCCGAGAAAGACGGCGCGGAAGGTGAACTCGGCCATCTTCGTCTCGGCCGGAACGAACGGAACGAACTGCTTCTCGTCTGCCATGACCACCAACTTTCGTCGTTCGAGGTGGATCGGACGCGCCCACCGGGGGCCGCACGGTGCGAATCGTAGGGGATGGGCCTCTGTCTGTCAAGACGCAGGGAGCGGCCCGTCGGGGTACGGGTCATCTCTGGAGCGTGCCCGGGATCTCGTCGAACCGGACGTCCCGTCCGGAACGCAGGGCGCGCTCGGCCTCCTCCATGAACGTCGCGTAGCGGTGCTTGAGCTCGTAGAACCCGTGCCACCAGGCGTAGTCGGGGGCCATCATCGCTGCGCCCATCCGCGCCCGCCTGCCCTCGTGGTGCCAGAACTCGTAGAACTCCCATTCGAGCGGCTCATCGAAGTACATGTCGGCCGAGAGCGCCCCCGAGGCGTAGAGGCGGTCGAAGACCTCCCGGGCCGGCCGGTAGTAGTTCTCGTTGTAGTTCTCTATCACGCGATCGAGGTTCCCGAAGTGGTTCAAGGTCCACCCGCTCGAGTGGCACTGCAGGCAGACCGCCGCCATCTTCGAGCGCTCCTCCCGCCACGAGAGGGCGGCGGGGAAGGGGGCGAACTCTTCGGGGCGGACGGTCAGCGGCGCCTGAAGCTCCCACGAGAGGCGCTCGGTCACGTCGTGCGTTTTCGCCGCTCCCGCCGCCTCCGACATGTGGCAGGACGCGCAGGTCGGGGTCCGGTAATCGCGCCCCGCCAGCCAGCGCATGTCGTCGGCCCGCCAGCTCCACGAATCCCCCTCCGCGTGGTAGATAGCCCCGTGCTTCGACTCGTCGTATATCTCCACCTGCGGATGGTCCGGCCCGAGGTGGCACTGTCCGCATGCCTCCGGTCTGCGCGCTTCGACGGCGGAGAATCGGTGCCTCGTGTGGCAGCTCGTGCAGCTCCCCAGCGTCCCGTCCGGATTGACCCTCCCGACTCCGACGTTCGGCCAGGTTCCCGGTTCGGGGCGGCCGTCGACGGTGAGCCGGACGACGCTCCCGTGACAGGCGTAGCACCCCGTCGCCCGCTCCACCTCGTTGTTGAGCCCGTGGATGATCCACGAGTCGATCTTCTCCGTGATCTCCAGGGTATGGGCGTGCTTGCTGCGGGCGTACTGCCCGGTCTGCTCGCCGTGGCAGGCGCCGCACCGCCCCGGCGTCACGAGCGCCGTCACGGGAACCGGCGAGTGCTCGAGATGATCCCCGCTCGCCATGACGGATCCCGAGTCGCCGAACGTCTCGTGGCAATCGATGCAGCCGACCCCCACCTTCGCGTGGATGCTCCGCTTCCAGTCGTGGTAGATCCCCGGGTCCTCCCCGGCGTGGCAGTCGGCGCAGGCAGCCTCCCGCATCTGCGCGCCCTCCGCTCTGTCCTGAGGGACCGGCACTCCCCAGCGCCAGCTGCTCACGCACGCGAGGATCAGCAGGACGATGACGAGATTGGTCCAGGCCATCGCGACGAAGATGCGCCGCGCCCCGCCCGGTCCGGCGGCGGCTCCGACGCCGGGTGATTCGTCGAGCCGGGCCACGACGGGCAGACCGGAGAAGACCTCCGGACCGTGCGGGGCCCCGGCGAGATCGCCGGTCAGATCCCTTCCCGCCAGGTGCTTCCTGAAATGAGCCCCGCCGGGCCACTTTACGCTCCCCGAGACGTCGTAGACCGCGCCGTCGTAGAGAACGTATGCGGGCCTCCCGCCGGTCCCGTCGAACGATCCCAGGTTCTCCCTCGTCACCCCCGTTGCGTCGGCCGGGGCGCCCCCGGGGAGCGCGGCCCGCCTTCTCATCGTGCGGCTGACGACCGTCACGGCGAGGATCGCGAGCGTGATCATGACAGCGAACAGCGCGAGCTTGACCAGGAGCAGCACGCCGAAACGGCTCGCAAGGAACGACGAGGGGGAATCGAGGCGGTACCACGCGAGGTAGATCCCCGTCGCCGTCAGCGTCGACATGCAGCCGAGCCCCAGCGTCCGCTCGCCGCGCGGGACTCCGCCGCGCAGCTGCGCGGGCCGGATGAAGACGTGCACGTAGACGATCGAGCCGGCCAGGATGCACGCGGCGACGAGATGGATGTAGCCGAGGATCGACCGAAGGGTGCGGTGCAGCGGACTCCGCAGAACGGCCGCCTTGTCGAGGATCCGCTCCGGTATCGGGTACCGGTAGTCGTTCCGGACATAGGCGAGGCCGACCTCGTTCAGGGGGCCGCCGCTGCCGAGCTCGTGGCAGAAGGAGCATCCCTTACCCGTCTGATCGGCGTACCGCTCGGTCGCCTCCGAGTCCCCGCCGGGCGCGAGGACGAGAAGAGCGGCCACGGACAGCAGGATGCGCTTCATCTATTCCACTCCGACAAGGGCCTTGATATACTGGATCCGCTCGTACAGCTCGGGATCCGCGCTCTTCATGCTGCTGAGCGCGCCCCTCATCGCCTCGACGCTTTCGAAGCCGTGCCCGTCCATCCATGCGGACAGCTCGTCCCGGATGCGGCCGATGCTCTCCAGTCCGTTCCGGTAGAGCGTCGAGCAGAGCTGCGTCACCGTCGCGCCGGCCAGCAGCATCTTGACGACTCCCCGCGCGTCGTGTATCCCGGTCGAGGCGGCGAGATCGCACTCGACGCGCCCC
Source organism: Candidatus Krumholzibacteriia bacterium (assembly GCA_028696635.1). Classification (GTDB taxonomy): domain Bacteria; phylum Krumholzibacteriota; class Krumholzibacteriia; order Krumholzibacteriales; family Krumholzibacteriaceae; genus JAQVGR01. The sequence goes on from JAQVGR010000036.1 coordinate 4,124, forward strand.
GAGAGGAGCGAGATCCATCGCAGCGGCAGATGAATCTCCGCCGGCTCGCTCAGCGCGATCCCCGGGGAGAGCTCGATCCTGTCGATGTCCACGTCGATCCGGTAGAAGCGGTTGAAGAGGACCAGCGCCGCCGCGCCGCCGCGCGAGAGCTCGAGGGCCAGGCGCGCGATCGAGGTGAAGTACGGGCCGATCTTGACTGCGACCGGAACGTCGACCTTCGAGGTCACCTCGGCGAGAACGTCGAAGTACATCCGCTCGATCTCGCCCGCCGTCCTCTTCGGATCGCTCGGCATCACGGCGAGGTTGAGCTCGATCGCGTCGGCCCCTTCGCCCGCCAGGCTTTTCGCGTACGAGGTCCATACCGCGCTCGATACGCAGTTGAGGCTCGCGATCACGGGGATCGAGACGGCCTTCTTCGCTTCCCTGATCACGGCGAGGTACTCGCGGGGTCCGAGATCGATCCCCATCCGGTCGATATAGTCCAGCGCCTCGGGATGCCAGGCGGCGGTGGCGTACTGCTTCTGTTCCTTCATCTCGCCGACCACCTGCTCCTCGAAGAGCGATTTGAGCACGACCGCTCCTGCACCCGCGTCGGCGCACCTGCGCACCGCGTCCGCGCTCTTGGTGAGCCCGCAGCTCGCCACGACGAGGGGATTCCCGATCTCGAGCCCCATGTAAGTCGTCCTGAGATCAGCCATGGTTTTCTTCTCCGTTGTGTTGCGATACCGTGATTGAAAGATGCGACCCCGCCCGGCCGAGGCCGACGGTATACTCTATCCCCGGCGGAGAGGCGGCGTCAAGACCCTCCCGGCCGTCAATTGCTTTGCCCGCCGGGGCGCCGGTGAGGTATAGTGCATCCCGTGAGCCGCAGAGAGCTGATACTGTTCGCCCTCATCCTGGCCGCGGCGCTGGCCGCCAGGATCCTGTTCTGCGTCGCCGTGGTCGGCCTTCACGCGCCCCTGAAGGGAGACGAGACGGAGTATCACGCCATTGCCGTCTCGCTGAGCGAGGGCGGGGGCTTCGCCCTGCCGTGGATCGGAGCGACCGCCAAGAGGCCGCCGCTCTATCCGCTGCTGCTCTCCGGCGTGTACCGGCTGTCCGGTCCCGACCCTGCGGCGGGAAGGATCCTGCAGATAGCGCTCGGCGTGCTGGCGGTGGCGATGACCTTCCTGCTCGGCGACAGGCTGTTTCCCCGGAAGATATCCCTGCTTGCGGCGGCCGCGGCGGCGTGCAACCCGTTTCTGATATTCATGAGCGGGTATCTCCTCACCGAAAATCTCTATATCTGTCTGCTGCTCGGCGTCATCATCCTGATCGTCGGTCTCCTGCGATCCTCCCGGAGCGGGAGAGGAATCTCCCTGATCTCCGGATTGCTGATGGGAGCGTGCATCCTCGCCAGGCCGACCGCACTTCTCTTCGCCGGCGCGCTCGTGCTGATCGTCTGCGCCTGGACAGGGGGGCCGTGTGCCAGGAGGCTGGCGCGGGGGGCCGTGTTCGCGGCGGCCACGATCGCGGTTTTCTCCGTCTGGACGGCCCGCAACCGCGTCGTGCTGGGCGAGACCGTCCTGTTCACCACGCACGGGGGGCATACCTTCTATCAGGGCAACAACGAGGTGGCCTACCGGGAGCCCCGCTACAGGGGCGGAGTGGCGCCTCCGGAGGCCCTTCCCGGGTGGGAACGGCTCAGGGGCGCCGGCGAGGTGCGCAGCGACAGGCTGGCCCGGGCCCTCGGCATGGAATTCGTCCGCGAGAATCCCGGCAGGTTCATGGAGATGGCCGTCTACAAATTCGCCCGGACATGGCGGTTCAGGAGCGACATGGGTCTGAGCGGGGTCAGGAGCGGATGGTGGTGGGACAAGAGCAGGTTCCTGGGCGGTCTGGCGAGCGCGTTCGACGCGGGATTCCTCTTCTCGGCGGTGAGCATACCGCTCTTCATCGCCGGCGTCGCGCTGTCGGCGGACCGCCGCAGACTCCTGGCGCCGCTCTACGCGCTGATACTGGTTCACACACTGGTGGCGATGATATTCTTCGGCTCCCTTCGCATGAGGATCCCCGTCGAGCCCGCGCTGGCGATCTTCGCCGCGGCCGGCCTGTTCGGGATCGCCCGGCGTATCGGGGGGCGACGGGGCGCCGGCGTCTGATCCTCACCGGCCCGCCGTTCCGGCCCGGACCGCCTCTGCCCGGGCGGAACGGGGCTGGGCGGCCATGTCCCGACGCGCGTCGGCCGCGCAGCGGAACCCGACGGCGAAGTCGACCCAGGTATATTTGAGCGCGTTGCGGTTGTGAACGTCGCAGCACATCCGCCCGGAGCGCCAGCCGCCGCCCCGTATCACCGCTATGAACCCCTTCCGGGGGCCGGTCGGATTCCGGTACGGGCTCTCCCGGTACCAGAACGGCTCGAAGATGTCGTTGACCCACTCGACTGCGTTTCCCGCCATGTCGTACAGGCCGTACCGGTTCGGCGGGTAGCAGCCGACCGGCACGGCGCCGATCGTCTCCGCCCCGACGCGATAGTTCGCCTCGGTGGGGAGCAGGTCGTCGCCGCCGGGGAACCGCTTCCCCTCGAGCCCGCCGCGCGCGGCATATTCCCACTCGGCCTCGGTCGGTATCCGCTTGCCCGCCCATGCGGCATATCTTCTCGCCTGGTAGAGGCTCACTCCGACCACGGGGTGGTCGGGGTAGCGGGGTCCGCTGCGGTACCTGTCGATCCCCCAGAACTCGGGGTACGGCTCGCCGGTGGCCCTGCAGAAGGCGGCGTACCGGGCGTTGGTGACCTCGCGCTCGTCGATGTAGAACGAGTCGACGAAAACCCTGTGCGCGGGATCGTAGTGTCCTCCCGGGGTCCCCATCACGAACTCCCCGGCGGGGATCAGGACCATCCCCGCGCGGATCGAATCTGCCGCCGAGGAGGGGGGAGAGGGCGGCGAGTATCGCAGGGCCTCCTCGAGAGCCGGATCCGCCCCCGCCGCGTATTCGGCGAATGTCGGCGCCGCGTACCGGTCGAGCGGCAGGTACGGCGAATCCTTCAGCCGCGGCGCCGGCTCGTGCAGGACGGCGGCATAGGAGATCTTCAGCCCCGAATTGGGGAGCCGGAAGGTCTCTCCGAGGCGCGCGCCGTTGGGGCGCCCCCGGGGGGATTCGCCGACGAGCGCCGCGCCGAGCCTGGTCTTGAGCCAGAGGGCGAGCTCGAGCCCCGAGGCGAACGTCTCCCGGTCGACGAGGGCGATGAGCGTCGCCGCGCGCCCGCGCCCGTCGATCCGCAGGACCGCGTCGGGCACGGCCCGAAGGCCGAGCTCGACGGGATCGTCGATCCCCCGCAGATCGAATATGATCCGATCCGGGGCCGCCCGGCCGCGCTCGTCGAGAAACGAGCCCAGCGTTCCGATCAGCGATCCGCCGCCGGGCGGACCGCCGAAGGCGATCAGCAGGGCCCGGCCCCCGTCGAGCGGTTCGGCGGTGACGGCGCCGATCGGGCCCCCGCCGCGAAGCGCCCTGCCAGGCGGCCCGATGATCACCCAGTCCTTCGTGTCGATCGAGTCGGGATGCAGGGTCGCGCAGTCGAGCGCGACGGTGTCGCCGGCGTCTCCGGCGAAGGTCATCCTCGCCGAGAAGGGATCGGGAGCCAATCCGAGGGCCGAGAGGATCTCGCCGAAGCAGAGCAGCCGGGGGATCGAGACGAGATCCTCGACCCGGTTGTCCCTCGAGATCAGGGGGCGCAACGCGGCTTGGGCGTCGGCGACCGCAGCGCCGCCGACGGAGACGAGCCGCATCCCGAGCGCCTCGCGGCAGCCGGGTGCGGCGGCGGTCGCCCGCAGGTCGGCCCCGAAGAAGCGCAGCTCGATCGGCAGCCGCCGGAACCTCGACTCGAGCGAGGAGCGTTCGATCCCCGTGCGCGCGTCGCCGACGAGGGCGAGGACGCGGCACAGACCGGCGACGATCTCCTCGTCGGCGTATGCGCCGAGCGAGTCGACGAGGCGGTCTGCCTCCTCGTCGAGGGTCGCGCGGTCGACGAAACGGTACAGCCCCGCGTGCCGCTCGCCGAGCCGTCGCATCATCGCGTCGATGTCGGACTGCCAGAGCCCGGGGACCATCCGCCTGCCGCGATCGGGGGGCCTGTCGCACGACGCAGCGGACACGCAGGCGCAGACGCACAACGCCGCCAGCGCGCGCAGGGGGGCGCGGCGTCTCGATCCGATCGCAGATCCCGTCACAGGAACTTCTCCGCCGGGCGTCGCTCCGGCACGTATTCGCGGGGGATCGTCCCTTCGTTCCATTCCCTGGAAACGTAGAGGTTGCAGTAGCAGCTCCCGAACTCCTCGACGTCGGGCTGCCGGTACGCGCACGGGCAGGTGATGTCGCGGTCCTTCACCCGGTCGCCGGAGGCGAGCCGGCAGGGGCAGCACAGGTAGCCGTACCGGTGTTTGTTGACGAGCAATCCCTCGAGCAGATCGAGGGTGCGCTCCATGTCGGCGTTGAAAAGATACCCCTGTTTTTCCTGAAGCGGGCGCAGGCGCTCGTAGAGCTTTTCGGCATCCTCCCTCTTCGGTCGGTACTCGCTCACAGGTCGAGAGCCTCCCTGAGCTCCTGCTCGCGGAATCCCACGATCACCCGTTCTCCGCCGATGATGATCGTCGGGTAGGAGAGACGGGGGTTGTATGCACGGACCTCCTCGAGCACGGCGCTGCGCCGGTCGTCCGAAAGCAGGTCGACATCGATGAATTCGTGCTCCACGCCGTTCTCGGCGAGGAACCGCTTGGCCGCCTTGCAGTGGCTGCAGGTGCTGAGCGTAAAGAGTCTGACGGTCTTCGGTGCCACGTGTCCGCTCCCCCTGTTCTGGCGCCGGCCTGGGCCGGCGACGGTGAATACCCATTCTGGCACAGAGCGGATGACGATGCAAGTTATTACCCGGCGCGGACGGCGGGGTCGGTCGGGGTTGTTTTTTCCCTCGACTTTCGGTTCAGAAATCGTCATCTTTGACGGGTAACGCAACGTCCCCTCGAAACCCCCTGGAAGGGGAAAGAGAGGGGATCGTTGTGCCTTTTTGTCTGCCATGATGACGAGTTGTTGTTATTCAACGAGATACGGGCACAGTACGGGGGTATGACGCGATGAGCAGAGAGATGGTGACGATCGACGGGAACGAGGCGACGACCTGGTCGGCCCACAAGCTGAACGAGGTCTGCGCGATCTATCCGATCACACCGTCGTCGCCGATGGGCGAGTTCGCCAGATCGGAAGAGC
>JAQVGR010000037.1:2500-9320 GCA_028696635.1 Candidatus Krumholzibacteriia bacterium
GCCGTGTCTCAGTCCCAGTGTGGCCGGTCACCCTCTCAGGCCGGCTACCCATCGAAGCCTTGGTAGGCCGTTACCCTACCAACTAGCTAATGGGACGCGGGACCATCCTCAAGCGACAGCTTACAAGTAGAGGCCACCTTTGATCACAGGACATGCGACCTGTGATGTCATGCGGTATTAGCATCCCGTTAGGAATGTTATCCCCCACTCGAGGGCAGGTTTCCCACGCGTTACTCACCCGTTCGCCACTGTACTCGCGATTAAAAACCGCTTTCTCGTACGACTTGCATGCCTAATCCACGCCGCCAGCGTTCATTCTGAGCCAGGATCGAACTCTCCGTTGTAAAGAAAGTCACAGGAACACCGCCGTGAGGCGGCGCTCCAAATTGACGGTTCCAAACCCTCGGATCCCGCAAGGGGACCCTCGGGCCCACATACCTGGCTGGACCATCGCACGCTGTTTCTTTTTCAAAGAGCGTATTTCCCTATATGGAAATTTCTTCCCAACAGGCAATGATATCCGATGTTTCGGAGCCTGTCAACACCAATTCGAGGACTTTATAAGTGCTTATATTTTCCTCGAATCGGGTTGGTGTCCGGTTATGTCCGAACACTCGGAATGATATAATGCTTTTCCCGGACCATGTCAACAGGTTTCGCTATTTTTTCTTCGTTTTTTTGATTTCGGCCAAACACGCGCCTTCCGGCCCCCCCTCGCCCCTGAAACAACTGGCACTTCGCCGGCGAAAGGGCGTATAGTACTAGGACCGCGCGGCAGGAGATCGGGGCCCGGGGGCCTCCTGGCCGCGGCGACTGACGGCGGCCCTCGGCCCGAGCAGGGAAACGGCTTACTATGAGAGAACTCCGGCGGAGGGAACGGCTGACCATCCAGATAGCGCTGATAACGGTGGTGGCGGTCGCCGGCTGCGTCACCGCCGCCCTGCTGTGGCTCTCGAGGGACCTGCCCTCGATGGCCCGGCTCGAGATGATCGAGCCCTCCCTGAAGACGCGGGTGCTGGCGGCCGACTCGACGGTGATCAGGGAGTTCTACAAGCAGGACCGCATCCTCCTCACGATCGACGAGATCCCGGAGCCGGTGCAGCGCACCTTCCTCGCCGTCGAGGACCGACGGTTCTACAGTCATTTCGGGATCGATTTCGCGCGGATCGTCTCGGCCGCCCTCAAGGACATCCGCCACTGGGAGATCCGCGAAGGCGCCAGCACGATCACGATGCAGCTCGCCACCGACCTCTTCTTCACCAAGGAGCAGTCCTGGACGCGAAAGATCAAGGAGGCGCTGCTCGCGCTGCGGATCGAGCGGACCTACTCGAAGGACGAGATCCTCGAGATGTATCTCAACCAGATCTACTTCGGCGGCGGCGGATACGGGATCGAGGCGGCCTCGAAGCGCTTCTTCGGCGCCCCGATATCCGAGCTCGGCCTGCACCAGATCGCCCTGCTCGCCGGGCTGCAGAAGAACCCGTCGGGGTACAATCCCTTCCACCACCCGGACCGGGCCGTCAAGCGGCGCGACGTCTGCCTCGGCATGATGGGCGACTTCGGCGTGATCACCCGCGCGCAGCGGGACTCGCTGCGGACGCTGCCGCTCGACGTCGACCCGCGCGAGACCGGCGACGGTGACTTCGCCGGTTATTTCACCGAGCATGTCCGCCAGATCCTCTCCGAGAAGTACGGCGACCAGACCGTCTATCGCGGGGGGCTGACCGTCTATACGACCCTCGATCCCCATCTGCAGAAGGTCGCCGAGGACAGCATGGAGTCGTTCCTGTCCCGGCTCGAGGTCGAGCGGGGGTACACCCTGACGCGCGCCGCGTACCTCGACTCGATCGAGGCGGGGAGCTCGATCGCCCCCGATTATATCCAGTCCGGCGCCCTGGCCATCGATCCGCGCACCGGCCATATCAAGGCGATGGTCGGCGGCCGGTCGTTCAGCGAGACGAAGTTCAACACGGTCCTCCAGGCCCGCCGCCAGCCCGGCTCCGCGTTCAAGACATTCATATACATCTGCGCCCTGCAGAACGGCTACAGCCCGTCCGACATGCTGCTCGACACCCCCGTCGTGATCGAGATGCCGAACGGCGAGGTCTACAAGCCGCGCAACTTCGACAAGACCTTCCACGGCGCGGTATCGCTGCGTTACGCGCTCGACAAGTCTATCAACATCCCCGCCGTGAAGCTCCTCCAGAAGCTCGGCGGACCCGCCGTCATCGAGACGGCGCGTTCGATGGGGATCGAGAGCCGGCTGATGCCGTACCTGTCCCTCGCCCTCGGCGCGCAGGAAGTGACCCTCCTCGAGATGACCTCGTCGTTCGGCGTGCTGGCCGCCGAGGGGATCAGGGCCGAGCCGATGGCGATACTGAAGATAATCGACCGGCACGGGACCGTGCTCGAGGAGTTCCGGGAACGGCGCCGCGAGGTCCTCTCGCAGCAGGTGGCCTACGTGGCGACGGAGATGCTGCGAACCGTCATCGACGATGGTACGGGCAGTCTCGCACGCACCTGGGGTCTGCGGATCCCCTGCGCCGGCAAGACGGGCACGACCGACGACTACGCGGACGGATGGTTCATCGGGTACTCCCCCGAACTTGTCGTCGGCGTCTGGACGGGGTTCTCCGGAGAGATGCGCACGATGGGGAACAACATGGTCGGCGCGCGGGTCGCCCTCCCCCTGTGGACGTCGATCATGATGGCCGCCCACCCCGGGAACAGCGGCCCCGATTTCACCCGGCCCGACGGGATCACCGAGGCGATGGTCTGCGCCGAATCGGGGCTGCTCGCCACGCCGTACTGCCGGCAGGTCCGCCGCGAGGTATTCATCGAGGGGAACGACCCCCGGCGCGAGTGCGATCTGCACAGGGTCAGCGCGTACGACCTGCGAGATCCCGACAGGGATTTCAGGGAGATCGACCGGGAAGCCTCCGGGGAGCGGCGCCCGCCGGAGTGACGGACACTACCTGCCGCCGTGCATCCATTCGGACATGATCTGCACGCCGGCGCTCGTGCCGATGCGCGACGCTCCGGCGGCGACGAGCTCGAGCGCGAAGGCCGCCGTGCGGATGCCGGCCGACGCCTTGACCCCGATATCCGGTCCGACCGTCTCGCGCATGAGCCGGATCGTGCGCGGATCGGCCCCGGGAGGGCCGAAGCCGGTCGAGGATTTGACGAACGCCGCCCCCGCCTCGACGCTCAGCCGGCAGGCGTCCGCGATCTCCGGATCGTCGAGCAGGGCCGCCTCGATGATCACCTTCACGACGGCGCGGCCGCCGCACGCCTCGACCACCGCCGAGATATCGTCGCGAACCGCTCCGCGCTCCCCCGCCTTGAGGGCGCCGACGTTCATCACCATGTCGATCTCGCCGGCCCCGCGCTCGACGGCGCGGCCGGCCTCGAAGGCCTTGACCGCCGTATCGACGGCCCCGAGCGGGAATCCCGCGATCGAGCACACCGCGATGCCGCTCCCCGCCACCCGTTCGGCGGCGAGAGGGACGAAATGGGTGTTCACGCAGACCGAGAAGAAATCGAAGCGGTGCGCCTCGTCGCAGAGCCGGCGCACGTCGTCGGGGGTCGCCTCCGGCCTGAGAAGTGTGTGGTCGATGAGCCTGTTGAGCTGCGGACCGTTCATGCCGGAACCTCCCCCGGGGTAACTTCTGCTACTGCTCCTCGTGCACGCCGAGGAGCGACTTGCGGCTCTCCACCCTGCCGCGCTTCATGTAGACCCGGACGACGCGCTTGCTGATGCGGCAGAGGACCTCGTAGTTGAGGCTCCCGTCCCACGCGGCGACGTCGTCGACGTCGATCCGCTCATCCCGCTGCGAGCCGAAGATCACGACCTCTTCCCCGACCGCCGGATCGGGGAAGCCGTCGAGATCCACCATCGTCATGTCCATGGTCACCCGGCCGATGATCGGCGTCCGGCGCCCGCGCAGCAGCACCGCCCCCCGGTTCGACATCCGGTGGCTCATCCCGTGCCCGTATCCCGCGGCGATCACTCCGACCGTCATATCGCGGGGGGCTATGAACGTGCGCCCGTAGCTGATGCTCGTCCCGGCCCGCAGGCGCCGCACGAGCAGCAGGCGCGCCTTGAAACTCATCACCGGGATCACGTCGAGGCGCTCAGAGAGCGCGAGCGACGGGCTGTGCCCGTATGCGATCAGGCCCGGCCGGACCATGTTGAAATGCGATCCGGGAAAGTTGATGAGCGCGGCGCTGTTGGCGGTGTGAACGTATTCGAACGCCACCCCCCGCGCGGCGCATTCGTCTACGACGGCCGTGAAGGCGCGGATCTGCTCCGCGGTGAAATCGCTGTCCGAGTCGGACGCGGGGAAGTGCGTGAAGATCCCCGACAGGCGGATGCCCTCGAGCGAAGCCATGCCGACGATGCTGTCGGCGGCCCCCTCGGCGGACAGTCCCGCCCTGCCCATCCCCGTGTCGACCTCCACGTGCGCCGTACAGGGATAGCCGCAGCGCCGGGACGCCCGGGATGCGGAGACGGCGAACTCGTACGACGAGATGGAGACGGCGAGGTCGTACGCGAGCACCTCCTCGAGCTCCTCGGGGAGGACCGGACTGAGGATCAGCACGGGGAGCGCGATCCCTCCCTCGCGCAGCTCCTTCCCCTCGTCGAGCGTGGCTACGCCGAGCATGTCGATGCCGCATTCGGCCGCCTGCCGCGCGATCCGGACCGCTCCGTGGCCGTACGCGTCCGCCTTGACGACGAGCAGGATCCGCACGCGGCCGGGGAGCAGCGATCTGATGCGGCCGATATTCCACTCGAACGCGTCGAGGTCTATTTCTACCCAGGAAGGCAGCCTATCCATTGACGTCCCTTCCGCCGGGACTGTCGGGGCCGCCCCGGTACAGGAACCGGTCGAGCAGCTTGATGTATTCGGTCCATCCCGGCTCGCCGCCGCCGCGGTCGAGCGCCATGAGCGCGCCCCTGACCTGCGCGTCGAGGTTGTCGAGGTAGTGGAGCAGCATCCCCTCGATCGTCATCGGCAGCACGGGGGATCCGTGCTCGAGCAACCCGTGATGACTGAGGATCATGTGCTTCAGGCGCAGGGCCGTCTCCTCGGGGAACCCGTCCATCCCCGCCAGACGCCGGTCGAGCATCTCGACGCCGAGCACGATATGACCGACGAGGCGCCCCCGGTCGGAGTAGCTGATGTGATTGGTGACGGTGAGCTCCTCGACCTTGCCTATGTCGTGCAGGAGCACGCCGGCGAGCAGCAGGTCGCGGTCGACCTCCGGATAGATATCCGCCGCCGACCGGGCCATCGCCGCCATGTCGCGCACGTGCTCGGCGAGTCCGCCGATGTAGGAGTGGTGCCAGGCCTTCGCCGCGGGCGCCCTGATAAAGGCCTCCTGAAATGTCTCGTCCCCGAAGATTGCGCGAAGGAGCTCCTGGATCGGCTCGCTCCCGATCGAGGCGATGACCTGCATGATCTCCTCGTAGAGACCTTCGGGATCGCGCGGCGTGGCGGGAAGGAAGACCGACGGATCGTACTCGTCCCTGTCGAGCTTCTCGAGCCAGCTCACCTTGAGCTGCAGGCTTCCCTGGTATTCGGTGATCTCGCCCTGAACGCGCACGACATCGTCCACACCCACCGACGTCTCGGCCTCCTCGGTCGGGTCCCACCAGACGCCCTTGAGCACGCCGTCCCGGTCGTTGAACTGAAACAGGAGGAACCTTCCGCCGGAAAAATCCCTCCTGACCTTTTTCGAGACCACCATGACCCGTTCCACCCGCTCCCCCACCTTCAACGTATCGGGCATCCGTCCTCCTTCTGATCCGCATCGCTCCCCGTGGACGCTTCAACCTACACAACGCGGGCGGCGCCGGTCAAGGACAAAGGACCGCCCCTGCGGGATCCCTGAATCCGCACGGAGCGGCGCGCGGCGCCCCCCGGCCGCGCCGGAGGACGGCATATCGCTCCCCCGAAGATCGGACTGTATCCGCCGGCGTCCCGGATGATATCCTCGACCGGTCCGGGCGCGGCCGGATCCCGGGATCCGCGGAGCGATGAAGGGAGAAACCGTATGAACGAGGCGCGCCGAGGCGAGAGCCGGGATCTGAGGGCCTGGCACGAGCACGCGATGGAGAAGGGCCAGCACAGCTACTTCACGCTGGACCGTCGCGGGGAGCTGGTGCCGCGCCCCGATCAGCGGGCATGGCTCGACACGCACCTGCGAAAGGCGGCCCGGCTGCTCGCGATCGAACCATGCGATCTCTTCGTCGATCTGGGCTGCGGGGAGGGATACCTGACACGACCGCTCTCGTCGCGGGCCGGGCTGGGCGTCGGGATCGATTTTTCGTCGGGGGCTCTCGGGGTGTTCAGGAGCAGGCCGTCGTTCGACCCCCGCCGCCTGGGGCTGGTCCTCGCCGCAGGAGACGCCATCCCGCTCCCCGACGGGAGCGTCGACAGGGTCCTGTGCAATCACGTGCTCGAACACGTCCTCGACGACGCCGCAGTCATCAGGGAGATCGGCCGGGTGCTCCGCCCGGGCGGCCGCGCACTGATCGGCGTCCCGCTCGCCTATACGCCGCAGACGATCTTTCTGATCCGCCTTCGACGCTTCCTTCGACCGCGCTCCAGGCTCCTGCGCCTGGAGCCGATCGCCCCCGGACGGCTCAGGCCCGAGCTGATAGGCGTACAGAGCCATATCCGCTTCTACTCGCTGAGCGCGATACGCTCCCTCCTCGAGCGCCACGGCTTTCGCGTCCTGCGCGCCGAAGGCGTCGGCCTCGCCGCGCGGGGCCCGCTCGCCCCGCGCCTGCGCAGGAGCCGCCTGCTGCTCGAGG
>JAQVGR010000038.1 GCA_028696635.1 Candidatus Krumholzibacteriia bacterium
GGGGACCGGTTTCGGCAGCCTCCTCCAGACCGAATACGACTCGATCTCCAGGCTGGGATATACGTCGAGGCCGCTGTTCTCCCACGGGATGCTCAGCTTGCCGCCCTCGTCGTTCGGCACGTCGTCCACGGCGAGTATCAGCGGCCGCGGCTCTCCCTCGAAGGTGGGATCCGGATAGATCCGGTAGGCGAATATGTCATAATGGCTCTGGTTCCTGTAGTCGTGCCAGACGACTATCGCGCCGCCCACCTCGTCCGGAGCGATGAAACCGAGCGCCTGCGTGTACCACGTGAAGCACACCGGTTCCCCCTGATCGGACCATCGGACCAGGCCGTCTGCGTCGATCCGCTGCGCGAAAATGTCCGTCGTGCCGTCATTGATCCGCGCATCGCGCCAGGTCACCACTGCGCCCCCCGAACCGTCGGTCGCCACCTTGGGCCCCGTCTGATCATAGACGTACACGCAGAGCGCGACGCCGTCCGGGGTCCATCTCGCCGTCCCGCTGCTGTCGACCCGCTGCGCGTAGATGTCGTAATCGTACGCGCGCCCGTCCTGCCAGGCCACGATCGCGCCGCCGGCGCCGTCGGAGGTTATCCCCGGGCCCATCTGGTCCCCCGCCGACGAACAGAGCGCCACTCCGTCCGCCGTCCACAGGGGATCGCCGTCGGCATCGATACGCTGGGCGTAGATGTCGCCGTTTCCTGCGCGCCCGTCATCCCATGCGATGATCCCGCCGCCCGCGCCGTCCGGGACGATGAAGAAGTTGTTCGCGCTCGTCTGATCCCCCGCCGCTCCGCACACGGTCACTCCGTTGACCGTCCACAGGACCGACCCGCTCGCATCGACGCGCTGCGCATAGATATCGTCGTCCCCGGTCCTGCTGTCGAACCAGGCGATGATCGCCCCGCCGGCGCCGTCCGGCGCGAGCGACGGCCACGAGGATACTCCGCCGGCGTCGGAGATCGCGACGCCGTCCGCCTCCCAGCGCACGGTGCCGTCCGCGTCGACCCGCTGCGCGTAGACCCCCCCCGCCCCGCGGTGATCCTCCCATGAAACGATGGCCCCTCCCGCTCCGTCGGATGCGATGCGCGGCTCGAGCTGATCCCCCGATGCCGAGCAGAGCGCGATCCCGTCGGCAGTCCACAGCGGATACCCGTTCGCGTCGATACGCTGCGCGTAGATGTCGCTGTCCGATCCCCGCCCGTCGAACCAGGCGACGATGATGCCGCCGGAATCGTCCCGGATCAGCTCCGCGCGCCCCTGATCCCCGGACGCCGTGCAGACCGCCGCTCCGTTGATCGCCCAGAGGGCCTCTCCGTTCTCGTCGAAATGCTGAACGTAGATGTCCCAGTTGCCGGATCGCTGATCGAGCCAGCTCATGAACGCCCCCCGGCCGCCGTCCGGTATGATCATCGGTCTGAACTGATCTCCGCCCGCCATGCATACCGGGGTGCCGTTCGTCATCCAGACGGCGCATGCGTCTGCCGTCGCCAGGGACAGGATGGCGAAGGCGGCTCCGGCGGTTATGAGCGCTTTTTTCATGTCATCCCCCAATGCGAAATCGCCCCGCACGCGGGACCCGACCCCGCGTGAACAATGCACTCGGCGCCGGTCGCTTCGAAGGACCCGCGCGCACATCCGCCGCATCCTCCATCCGACCATCTAGCGCAGCAGGATCATCTTGCCCGCCTGCACGGCGTCGTCCGACCTGATCACGCAGAAATACAGACCGCTCTCCGCGCTCCGGCCCGCTTCGGTCGTGCCGTCCCACCGAATCCGGTACGATCCCGGCTCCCTGAGCTCACGGTCGACGAGATTCCTCACGAGACGGCCGGAGACATCGTATACGGAAATCGATATCCGCCCTCTCCGGGCGACGGCGTATTCGATCGTCGTCGCCGGGTTGAAGGGGTTCGGGAACGAGCCGGTGATGCGCGTCGCCGCAGGCGTCCTCACCCCGGGTTGCGCATCGACGGTGTACTCGGGGATGGCCGCCAGGCTCAGGGATGTGCCCGTGTTGCCGAGATCGTCCGTGGCGCGGATCTCGACTAGGTAGAGCCCGCCGGGGAAGCCCGCCGTGTTCCAGACCAGCACGTTCGGCATCCCGCCGCCGATGCCGGGGGCCGAGTCGACGACGATCCAGTCCCCTTCCTGCGGCGCGGCTGGGGCCCCGACGCCGGGGCGCCGGATCGAAGGGCTGCCCGCAGCAGGTGGAGAGACTTTGATATACCCGCTTATCCGGGCGCTTGAGAATCCGTTCGTGTGCGTGTAGCCGATCGTTGTCGGGTTCCCCTGGGCGTCCGTTCCGACCTCGTATTCGTTGGTGTTGCATCCGGTCGAGTCCCGGGAATCGGTGAAGTCGACCTTCTGGCGGACCTTGTGCACGTCCTTTCCTTCGATCTTCTCCGTGTATGCCTCCGAGTGACGCGATCCCAGGGTGACCGCGTGGCCGGTTCTCTTTAATTGTCCTCCCTCGCGCGTCGTGTCGCTGACGATCATGATCACGTCTTCCTTGTCCGCCTCGAACTCGCGCATCATCTTCCCCAGACCGGCCATGTCCGTGATCTCCTCTTGGGACACCGACCATCCGGCGCACTGGTGTCTATCGAGGTATTTCTCTATGCCCTTCTTTATCGCTTCGGCCTGGGCGCCGTCCTTGTCGGGCCTGGGATCGATATCATTCAGGAGCTCCTTGCCCATCTCGGTGGCGCTTTGCGCCGGCTTCGTCTGGTCGCCGCCGGGATGCTCGAGCTTGGGATGCCCGTTTTTCGCCCAGTACTTCAGGCAGCCCGCGGCCGCGGCCGGTCCGCAGGCGACCGATCCGATCCTCTCATCCTCCGTCAGAGATTCCTGGTTGACGACCTCGAGGGTGCGCTGGTAGTCAGTGGCGAGCCGCTGCACGCGCAGCTCGACCTGCGGGACGATCTCCGCCGGCACGGTGAATTCGAACAGCAGGGGCTCGTCATCGATCACGAACGAGAGGGAATCCGGCGCGCGCGGTTTCGGCGGCCTCGGGTCGATGCGCAGCCGCGTCGTGTCGCGCAGGTCGCGATACCCGAAATCGAACATGACCTCGATCTCGTATCTTCTCCCTTCGGGCGGGAACGGCATGATATCTAGATACCCCGCCCAGCCGTCCCCTTCGCGCATCTCCCCGGTCGTCCCGATCTCGCATCCCGCCCCGTCGAGGTCGGTGTAAAACGGTACGAACGGGCCGGGATCGCCCTCTTCCCTGATCCCGAAGGTCGCGCTCATAGGAATCACCGAGAAACACTTCGGCATCATCCAGTCGGGCTCCACCCAACCGGCGACGGAGGCCCTGAACACGAGCGTGTCGTTTATCGCCTCCGCCATATCGGTTCCGTGAGAGGTCGGAGCCGAGAGAGAAGCCCGCGGTGGGGAGAAAATATTGATCTCCTCCTCCCAGAACCTGATCTCCCCGACGGGGATGGCCTGGCGGTTGAAGAGATCGCAGGTGTCGGGGTGCTGCTTTTTGTGCCTGCGGTGCCACGGCGGGAGCATGTCGATGGGCCCGCGCTCCTCGAACGGGCTGGTCAGCCAGACCGTATCTCCGGGCATGATGTTCGGCAGGATGATCTCGAAGGTCACGTCGAAGAAGCTCTCGGCGGGGAAATCCGCGCCCGGCCCGGCGAACTCGACCCGGCCGAGCGTTGGGGGACTGAGGTGCTGGATGACCGAGACGCATCCGAAGACCGGGTGCTCCCCGTGCATCCTCGATGCGAGCAGCTCCATGTCGATCACGTCGGTGACCCCGTTGAAGTACCGCTCGCCCCAGTGCAGCTCGGCAGGGCCGCCCACGACGACCGTGTCGGGGGGATGGCCGTAGATCTCGAGCAGGAACTTCGCCTCGCGCCATACCTGCTCGTCGTACGGCTGCGAATGAAGGCGCGCAGTTCCCAGAGCGAGAACGCCGCAGATCGAGAGCGCCGCGACGCGGATACACCTGCGGCGCGGCATGCACGGACGACTGGTCGCGTATACCATAAAACCCCCTGGACGTGCGGACGGATGGTGCGCCGGCTTCCCGGGGACCCCTCCCCCGCCGGCCGCTATTCGGAAGACGATTATATCACAGAGGGTTGATGCGTTTCCAGTGAACTTTACGTTCGAATATCGAATAGACGACGGGGATCAGGACGAGCGTGATCAGCGAGGAGCTCAGCAGGCCGCCGATGACGACGCGGGCGAGCGGGGCCTGCGTCTCACCCCCCTCGCCGAGGCCGATCGCCAGGGGCAGCAGGCCGAGCGAGGTGGTCATCGTCGTCATGAGGATCGGCCGCAGCCGGTGCGAGCCGGCCGTGCGGATCGCCTCGAAGAGCTCCATCCCGCCGGCGCGGCGGAGCTGGTTCGTGTGGTCGACGAGCAGGATCGCGTTGTTCACCACGATGCCGGTGAGGATGATGCACCCGATGAACGCCTGCATGCTGAATATCGTCCCGGTGACGATCATCATGAGCACGATGCCGATGATCGCCATCGGGATCGAGAAGAGCACGACGAACGGGTCGCGGAACGACTCGAACTGCCCCGCCATGACCATGTACACGAGGAAGATCGCCAGCACGAGACCGATGAACAGCTCGTGGAACGCCTTCTGCTGCTCCTCGTAATCGCCGCCGAAGAGGATCGCGAAGTCCTTCGGGACGGGGATGTACTGCAGTTGCCTGCGTATCTCTGCGATCACCGAGCCCATGTCCTGCCCGGTGAAGTTCGCCTCGATGGTGATGATCCGCTCCTGGTCCTTGCGCTCGATCCGCACCGGCCCTTCCCGGCGGACCGTTTCGACGACGTTGCGCAGGACGACCTGCTCGCCGCGGCTGCTGATGACGGTCAGATCGAGAAGCTCGTCGAGCTCCGTCCGGTCCTCTTCGCTCAGGCGCACCATGATCGGGTACTGCTTGCCTCCCTCGCGGTAGAAGGTCGCCCGCGTGCCGCCGACTGCCGTCTCGAGCGCGTCCCCGATCCTCGAGACGCCGAGCCCGAGATCGGCCGCCTTCGCCCGGTCGATCCGGATGATCTGCTCGGGGCTTCCCTGCTCGCGGCTGATCCGCGTGTCGGTGATGCTCGGGATCGTCTTGATCGCCGCTTCGACGCGCTGCGCGAGCTCATGGGCCGCCTCGAGATCGTACCCGCGGATCTCGATGCTGATGCCGCTGTCGCTCTGCGCTCCCATGCGCAGGATGAACAGGCCCTGCCCGGCCCGTGTCCGGATCGTCACGCCGGGAAGGGTGCCGAGCGCGCGTCGCAGGTCGTTGGCCACCTGCTCACTGCTCCGGCGGCGCTCGGAGCGCGGCACGAGCCGCATGCGGATCTCCGCCGTGTGTCCCCCCGACGCTCCCCAGCCCCCGCCTCCGCTGTACGCCATGACAGACACGGCCTCGGGAACCTCTCTGGCGACGACAGCCTCGACGGCGCGCGCGGCCTCGTCTATCACCTCGAGCCTGGTTCCCACGGCCATCTCGAGGCTGACGCGCACCTCTCCCTCGTCTGTCGCCGGCATCAGCTCGACGCCGATGAAGCGGATCAGGACGACCGAGAGGACGAACAGAGCCGCCACGCCGATGATAACCGCCCTGCGGTGCGAGAGCGCCCGGTCGAGCAGCCTCGAGTACCGCCGTTCGATCCCGCGGAAGGCCTGTTCGCTCCAGGCGTAGATCCGGTGCAGTCCGCTCTCGTCGCGGTAGTGCTCGGCGCGCTGGAACCGGAGGAATCGCGAAGCGAGCATCGGAATCAGCGTGAGGGCGACGATCAGCGAGCAGAGCAGGGAGAAGCTGACCACCGCGGCCATCTGGCGGAACATGATCCCCGACATGCCCCTGATGAAGACGACGGGAATGAACACGACGATCGTCGTCAGGGTGCTCGCAAGGATCGCCGACCAGACCTCCGAAGTGCCCTCGAGCGCGCTCTCCAGCTCGGGCCCGCCCTCCTCGCGGTGCCGGTAGATGTTCTCCAGGACGACGATGGCGCTGTCGACGAGCATCCCGATGCCGAGGGCGAGCCCGCCGAAGGTGATGATGTTGAGCGTGAACCCGCTGAAGTACATCAGGCCGAAGGTCGCCACGATCGAGATCGGGATCGCCGTGGCGATGATCAGCGTGCTGGAGACATTGCGCAGGAAGAGGAAAAGGATCAGAACGGCGAGTATTCCGCCGATCAGCGTCGCGTTGCCGACAGTGTTGATCGACTGCTTTATGTACTCGGAGGTGTCGAGCAGCGGGATCAGGCGCAGCTGCGGGATATCGCGGTTGATGCGCTCGATCTCCTCGTGCACCTCGCGCGCCACGCTGACCGTGTTGGCGCCGGACTGCTTGCTGACCGCGATGCGCAGGCCGGGCTTTCCGTCGATCCGCACGGCCTGCCTGACCTCCTCCCACGAGTCCACCACTTCGGCGACGTCCCTGATCCTGATCGGAGCGCCCTGGCGCACGGCGACGACCGTGTTGCGGATCTCCTCGAGATCGGTGTACTCGCCCCGCGTGCGCACGAGCACCTCGAGGTTCCCCTTGTCGTAGAGCCCCGCCGGCACGTTGCGGTTCTCGCTTCTCAGCGCCGCCAGGACCGTCTCCGTCGATATGCCGAGGGCCTTGAGCTCCGACGCCTTCAGGTCGACGTGGATCTCCCTGTTGAGACCGCCGCGAATGTCGAGGGCTGCGACGCCGGGGACCCGTTCGATGCGGTATTTCACCTGGTCCTCGACGATCCGGCGCACGTCGAGCGGATTGAGATCGCTCGCGACGCCGAGATGGAGGATCGGAAAGGCGGAAAGGTCGAACTTGCGGATCATCGGCCGCTCGATGTCCTCGGGCAGCCGGCCCATCACCCGGTCGATGCGGTCGCGGATGTCGTTCGCCGCCACGTCCAGATCGGAGCCCCACGTGAAGGCGACGCGAACCTGGCTGCGCCCTTCGGTCGAGACCGAGGTGATCTCCTCGACTCCCTGGACGGCTGCGAGCGCCTCCTCTATCGGCCGCGAGACCGATTCCTCCATCTCCTGCGGGCCGACGTTGGCGTATTCGGTGATCACCGAGATCGTGGGGAAGGTGACCTCGGGCATCAGATCGATGGAGAGCCGGCTGAACGAGACAAGGCCGAGGGTGACCACGACCAGGTAGACTATCGTCGTCAGCACCGGCCGGCCGACAGGTCCGCGCGCGATGTTCATCCGGTGGTCTTCCTTCCGCCGCCCCCGGCGGGGGCCTGTTCACTTCCGGGCAGCAGGACGGGGCTGCCGTCTTCGAGCAGGTGCTGACCGAGCGTGACGACGCGTCCCGACAGCGGCGGTTCGACGATCTCCGTCATCGAGGGAGTCACGATGCCTGTCGTCACGGAGACGCGCGAGACCTTCGTCGCGCCGTCGGGCACGACGAACACGACCGGGCCGGTGTCGCGATCGACGACCGCCGCGCTCGGGACGAGCTGCGTGCTGTCGCGCGAGGCGGTCATCACCTCGACGCGGGCGAACATCCCCGGCTTGAGGAAATGATCGGAGTTGTCGACCTCCACCTCCATCTCGGCCATTCGGGAGGCCTCCCGCATCATCGGCGCGACCCGCGCAACCGATCCCCTGAACCGCCTGCCGGCGAATGCATCGACCACGACGTCGACCGGCTGTCCGCGGTCTATGAACCCGTAGTCGCGCTCGGTGATAGTGGTCCGAACGATGACCGAATCGATGCCGACGACGAGCACGACGGCGGCGTTGGCGGCCAGCAGCGCGCCCTCGTCGACGAACCGTTCGCCGATGAATCCGGGGCGCGAGGCGCTCAGGCGCGTGTATCCGAGACGGATCCGCGCCGAGGCGAGCGACGCCTCGCGCTGCTCCACCTGCGCCTCGGCGAGCGCCAGACGCGATTGCTGAGCTTCGTAATGCGTCGCCGCCGACTCGAACTCGGAGTCGGTCACGAGATCCTTGGCCCGCAGCGATTCGAGGCGCTCCTTCTCCTGCCGCGCCAGATCGGCCTGGCTGCGCGCCTCGGCGAACGAAGCCTGCGCGATCCTGAGATTCGCCTCGGCCTCGCGCACCGCCTGCTGGTACTCCGCGTCGTCTATCTGCGCTATCAGCTCGCCCCTCCGGACGGGGTCTCCGATGCGTTTTCTGATCATGAGCAGCCGGCCGGAGACCTTCGGGGCGACGACGTACTGGTTATAGGGGAAGACGGTGCCGGTGAACTGGCGGAGCTCCTGTATCGGGCCGAACGAGACCGGCGAGACCTCGACGGCGACGGGGGGACGCCCCGAATCCCGCTGTCCGCTTTCGGAATTCCTTGTCAACAAAACCGTTATACGATACCCGATAAGCGCGAGCACCACGGCTCCCGCGACGATCAACACCCTTCTTCTCATCTGATCGATCACCCGCCGTTCGTGAAGTGCCGGTTCGCGAGCCAGGCGCCGCGCTCCGCCGTCCGACGGAGTGGAGCCCCTCCTCAGCTGAACAGGTATACAATATAAACGATTTTTACAGTGTATTCCTTCCGAAAAATTGTGCGACCGTGGAACCCGTGCGCAGGCGGGCGCGTATGAGAGGCAAGATCCCCGCTGCTGCTGCGTTGCGCGTCGACGTCAGATCATACGGTGAGGAGCGACGGACGATGAAAAAACCGATTTCGTTGCGCGCCGCGTCGGTACTGTTTGCGGCGCTGTCCGTCATCTCCATCGCCCTCTCCCCCGCCGATGCCTCCGACGACTGGACCCCCGTCTATCGCCCGAAGATGACACTGACCCGCTCGGCCGGCACGATCAGGATCGACGGCGTCCTCGACGATCCGGGATGGCGCGGCGCCGCCAGGGCAGGGAACTTCTCCGAGCACAACCCCGGCGACCAGACCCGGCCGGAGGTCGACACCGAGGTCCTCGTCACCTTCGACGACGAGCATCTCTACGTCGCGTGGATCTGCTACGACGATCCGGCCGAGGTCCGCGCCTCGTTCTGCGAGAGGGACAACATCTTCTCCGACGACTACGTGATACTTACCATCGATCCCTACGGCGAGGCGACATTCGCGTACGAGATCGCCGCCAATCCGTACGGGATTCCGGGCGACCTCCTGTACTCCTCCGCCTACGGCGAGGACATATCGTACGACATGATCTACGAGTCGGCCGGGCGGGTCACCGAGTTCGGCTGGGTCGTCGAGATGGCGATCCCCTTCCGCGGTCTGCGGTTCCCAGGGCGCAACGCGCAGTCGTGGCGCATGGACTTCTGGCGCAACCGCCCGCGCGAGTCGCGGTTCCA
>JAQVGR010000039.1 GCA_028696635.1 Candidatus Krumholzibacteriia bacterium
TTCTCGTAGGTATTGGGCCGGATGCGCTTGGGCTCATCGTAGGCGAGGGAGGCGGTCAGCATGTCCTCCTCCCGCCGTCCCTCGTTGAATCGCGAGGCGATGCGCTTCGCTCCGAGTCTCGCATCCTCCCGTATGATCTGGAGGAGCTCCTTGCGCTGCTCGATGCTCACCCGCCTGATCTCCTGATCGGTGCGGAGCGTCTTGTTCTTGAGGCCGCGTTCCCCGAGCTCGGTCAGCCGCTTGCGATAGCGGTAATAGGTGGACGGGGACACTTTCATCCGCGTGCACGCCTCGGCGACCGTCAGCCCTTCGACGTCGACGAGGTCGAGCAGCTTCTTCCTGATCCCGAACAGCACGTCGTCCGCCGCGAGCTTTTCCTTGATGGCGACGACCGTGATATCGTCGTTCTGGGGATATCCCCCGGTGAACCGGGCGATATCCTCGTTCAGAGCCTCGATGAACTCGTCGGGCGACATCCGCCCATGCTGCTTCAGCAGCGCGAGGAGACGGTCCTCCCCGTACTGTTCGCGCTGGGTGTTCATCGCCTCTGTGACGCCGTCCGTATAGATGACGAGCATGTCGTCCTTCTTGAGCTTGATCTTCTCGACGTCGATCGAGCGGCGGAAGAGCGTCTGGTCGGGGAGGCTGATGCCGACGGGGAATCCCCTCGGGTTGAGGAAGAACGTCTCGTCCGTCTCCGCCCGGAAGAGTATCATCGGGTTATGACCCGCGCTGGCGTAGCTGATGATGCGGTTCTTCGAGTCGAGGATCACGTAGAATATCGTGACGAACATCCCCTTCTTCATATCCTCGGTGACGAAGTCGTTCATCCGCGACATCACGTCGGCGGCGGAGTGGCTTCCCCGCGCCTCCATCCGCAGCGCCGTCCGGATCATGGTCATCACGAGCGAGCCGGGAACGCCCTTCCCCGATACGTCCGCGACCACCACGCCGAGCGTATCCTCGTCGACGTTGACGAAATCGTAATAGTCTCCCCCCACCTCCTTGGCGGCCCGGTAGAGGCTCGAGATATCGTACCCGCTGATCTTCGGCACCCGTCCCGGCAGCAGCGAATGCTGGATCTCCTGGGCGACCTGCATCTCCTTCTGCATCCGCTCCTGCTCGACGACGCTCTTCTGCGCCTCTCGGAACCGGCCGGTGATCTCGTTGAACGCCCGCGCGATCTCTCCGATTTCCTCGGGACCGTCGATTCTGATCTCGTCATTGAGCGATCCCGCGCCGATCGCGCGCACGCCGTCGGTGAGCGCCTGGATGGGCTTGACGAAGACGGAGATCAGCAGGTAGATCAGCGATACGCCGACGATGAATATCCCTGCGAGTATCAGGCCCGTCCTGAGACGCGGGTCGTATATCTGCGCCTTGACGAGACGCTCGGAGACGCCGAGCACGACGCGGCCGAGCGGCGCTGTCGACGCGGCTTCGTCGCTCGTTATCAGGACGGGGATCTGCAGCTCCCGCACGACCTCCCCGTCCAGCCCGGTCTTCTCCGCCCAAACCCCTCCTTCGAAGGGCAGATCGCGCGCGTCGGCGGGGATCTCGCCGGGCTGCATGAACTCCTCGATCGTGCTCGAGGCGACGATGATTCCGTCGGCGTTGATGATCCGCGCGTATCTGACGGCGGCGGTCTTCATCACGCGCTCCAGCACGAAGTCGGTCAGTTCACGATACTGGGGATCGAACGGATCGTCGATCATCAGGGCGTTCTCGGCCTTCGTCTCGAGCGTGCGCGCGACGCTGCGCATGTTCATCCAGGCCTGATTCTCCTGATCCTCGATCTCCCGCGTCTGGTTGACGTACTGGATCGTGAAGAGGAATACGATGAGCCCGAACAGCCCGAGCGTGGCGCGCATGGCGAACTTGAAGCGCAGGGTCGACGTCCACCTCGGACGGATCGAAACCCACAGGGGCTCATGGGCAGCCTCGACGCCGTGGGCGGTCTTGAGCATATAGAGCCTGTTGCCGTCGCCGGTCGCCTGGTAGTCGAGGTCGTCCATGAGGCGGTTCATCAGGAAGATGCCGAGCCCGCCCTTCTTGCCGATCTCGACGTACTGCTGCAGGTCGGGGTCCTTCACCTTGGACCAGTCGAACGGAGTGCCCCGGTCGAAGATATTGATCTCGACCTTTCCCGGCCCCGCGTCGACGTCGATCCGGATCTCCCCGCTGATGTCCCGGTACGCGTGCTTGATGATGTTCGTGCACGCCTCGTCCATCGCCAGTTTCGTGTTGTTGATCTCGCGCTTGGAGAATCCGGCGCGCTGGCAGATATCGGATATGAAATCCCTGACTTCGCTGAGATTGTTCTCGTCGGCCGGTATCGTCAGGTGGAACGACTCGCGGCCCCTGAGCGCGTCGCGTTTCACCTTACTCGCCCTCCGGCGACTCGAGCCTGCGCAGCCGCTGCTGCGCGTCCTCGATATTCTTGCTCGCACTGTCGTTGTCCGGATCGATATCGAGTATCTTCCGCCAGGCATCGATCGCCGCCTGGTAGTCCTTCTGCGAAGAGAACTTCAGCGCCTCGATATGGAGCCGCCGGATCGCCTCGTTCTCCTCGGCCGTGAGCGGCTTCATGCGCCGTTCCGCGCGACCGAGCAGATCCCGCGCCTCGGCGTGATCGGGTTCCCGCTGGAGGACCTGCCGCAGCAGGCCGGCCGCCTCGCCGTACCGGCCGGCGTTGAACTCGCCGACGGCCTGCTGGAAAAGCCGTATCGTCTCGAGTCTGCGTTCCGCGGTCCGGTAGTCCCTGTCGAGGCTCTCGAGGCGGGAGCCGATCCGCTCTATCGCCGCCGCGGCCCGCTCGTTTTCCGGCTCGATGCTCCGCACAATGGTCCATTCGCTCAGCGCCCTGGTGGACTGTCCGTTCCGCTCGTGTTCCGCGGCGGCTGTCTCGTGCCGCGCGACCTCCTCCGCGAGCCGCGACTCCGTGCGCTCGAGATAATCGCTCGCCTGCTCGTTCCGGGGATCGAGCTCGAGCACGTTCCTCCATTCGGCGCGCGCGAGTATGAACTCGTTGTTGTTGTAATACTCGAGACCGAGCCCGAAATGCTGGCTGATCAGAAGGTTCCGCTCCGCG
The DNA here is from genome assembly GCA_028696635.1 of Candidatus Krumholzibacteriia bacterium. GTDB lineage: Bacteria > Krumholzibacteriota > Krumholzibacteriia > Krumholzibacteriales > Krumholzibacteriaceae > JAQVGR01. The sequence goes on from JAQVGR010000039.1 coordinate 3,092, forward strand.
TCCCGTGTGCGCTCCTGCTGCTCGGCGAGGATCGCCGTCCCGATCTCATCCTTCAGCGCCCTCGCCCGTTCGCTGCCCGGTTCGTACTCGAGGGCGATCTTCACCTCGTCGATGGCGCTCTCGAGCTCGCCCTCGTCGCGGTACTGCTCGGCCGCGCCGATATGCTGTGCGACCCGGGAGGCCAGGAACTCGGCCAGCCGACGTTCCTCCTCGATCCGGCGCTGGTCCTCGCGCCGCCGCGCCCGTTCCTCGATCGGCGTGCCGAGCGGCTCCGAAAGGGTCAGCGGATGCCAGCTTCCCGCCTCCTCGCGGGAGAAGTAGCCGTAATCGGCCGTGTAGCCGCGCCAGCCGATCCCCAGCCCGGCGGTGATCTGCTCGGAGTCGTACCCGAGACGGATGCTGACCATGCGCTTGAAGGTGAATTCGGCCCCGAACCGGTAATCGGTGTCGGCGAGCTCGGGCATGTCCATCTGGACGGCGATCGTCATCGCCGACTCGGCGCCGACGCGCCGCGTGTAGCCCAGGCCGAACATCATCGTCCGGTAGACCTTGTCGCTCACCGAGACGAGCTTCGTGCGGGCGCCCACGATGTCCTGCAGGTTCATCCCCAGAACGAGCCCGGGGAGCCAGTCCTGGCGGTACAGGAGCCCGAGATCGACCCCCGTGCCGGTGTCGGCGAACTCGCCGACCGTCTGGTTGACGACCTTGAGCGAGGCCCCGACGCTCACCAGGCCGACCCACCGCCACGGCACGTCGAACGCATACGAGAGAATCCCCTGGCTCTCGCGGTAAGAAAACTCGCCGGTCTCGCGGCTGAATTCGTCGAACCCCCTGATGCCGCCGGTCCCGGTGGTGAGCAGACCGGCTCCGAAAGAGCCGGCGCCGAGGGTCGGCCACGCGAGCCCGAAATAATCGTACGTGGCGTCGGTGAACCCCGAGAAGAGCTGGATATGGCTCGCCATCAGCGTCGGCGCCGGGTTGCGCTTGAGCGCGGCCGGGTTGTAGTACAGGACCGAGGCGTCGTCGCCGATCGCGGTGAAGGCGCCGCCCATCGCGATCGCCCGCGATCCGGCGCCGAGGGTGAACACGGAGCGCGTTCCGCCGCCGCCGTCCTGAGCGAGGCAGGGGGCCGGCGCCGCCGCCGCGATCAGCAGCGCCAGCGCGAGCAGGCGTCTCGCCGCCCGTACCGCTCCGGATCCTCCGGCCGTATGCCCGTTCGGCCGCGTCATTTCGCCACCGCCATCTTGAACTGCGCCGAGCGCCCCCCCGCCTCGACGATGCAGACATAGACCCCGTTTCGCACGACCTCGCCGACGCCGTTCCGGCCGTCCCACTCGATCTCCCACCAGGTCCCCTCCGGCACGCCGGTCCCTCCTGTCCCGCCTGCGGGAATCTCCTTCGTCCACACGAGGCGGCCGGTGAAATCGAATATCCTGATCCGGACTGAGGAGTCCTCGGTGAGGAAGTAGGCGATCCTGGTCGTCTCGCTCCCCGCCCGGAACGGGTTGGGATAGTTGTGCACGTACTCCTCGAAGTCGGCGCTCATCACGCTCATCGGAGAGCTGATGAAGTGCCCGGCGATATCCCCGCCGCTCTCGTCCCAGACGACCCGCACCGTCTGTCCGTCGGTCGAGAAGCGGACGTCGCCGCTCGAGGCGAGGTCGATCCGCAGCTCTCCCGCCGGGGCGCCCTCGGCGATGTCCAGCGAGACGAGGGCCGTGTCGTTCGCCCCCGGCGATATCGCGAATGCTCCGTCGACGGCGACGGGCACGGGATTGACGGCGCCGACCGCGGCGCGGTACTCCTCCCCGCCGGCGGTCAGAGCCACGGCGGAGACCGACCGCGACGGGTTCGGCAGGAGCCGCCCTCGCGCGTCCTCCACGCTGACGAGCACCGTATCGAGCCCGGCCGTATATGCCGAGTTGTTCCGGAATACCACGCGCAGCACAGGCACGTCCCGGGCTCCCTGCGGTACAACGGCGGGCGGGATCGTGTCGAGACTCGAGACGTTCTGCATCGTGATCGTGCCCGCCTCGGTCGAAACGGGGATCTGTATCTCGGTCCTGAGCGCCTGCGCCGGCGCGTTGGAATTCTCGTCGTCCGCGGGCTGGACGTAGAAACGCACCGTTATGTTTCCCGGCAGAGCCGGATACGAGGCGGCCCGCAGGTTCCACGTCACGGGAACGCCCGGACGGTACGGCTTGTGGTACGTATCGGAGACGAGGGAATACCAGTCGTCCGCCGACCAGCCCTGCGGCAGCGGCGGCAGGACGAGCTCGAGGCGCGCCCCTGTCGTGTCGATACCCGCCGTGCCGCCGTTCGACACGAGCGCCTCTATGCTGAACTGCAGGTTCACCGACAGCTGGCCGCCGACCGCTTCGGCGGGCCCCGAGATCTCCGCGCCGAGATCGAGGACGGCCTTTTCGACGACCCGCACGCCGAGCTTGAACGAGCATCCGTCCAGGGGGAGACCCGAGTTCTCGTCGGTCCCCACGGTGGTGAACCCGATCGAATCCGAGTCGACGTGAGCGTCCGGGGCCGTCATCGTCCATCGCATGGTCCTCTGTTCCCCGTCTCCATCCCCCAGCACAAGGGTAGCCGGTCCCTCGAGGTCGAATCCCGCGGGAACGACGATCGTCACCGTGTTATCGCTCGAATTGGCGGACGGTATCATGTCCGCGCGGAATACGAGCTCTTGCCCGGTCGAGAGGACGCGGTCGGCCGCTCCCGCCGGGGACTCTATCTGGGCGGCGCAGACCTCTATCGAGGCGGCCGCCTCGACGACTACGTTCTTCTGCGCGGAAAGGGTCTGCACGTGCGCCTCGGAGGCGATGTTCACGTCGCGCGGCGTCCGCGTGATCGCCGACACCAGCGGGTACGGGATATCCGAGGGAGCGGCATCGGCCCGGATCGTCCAGGTCAGCTCCTGCCCGGCGGCGAAGGACCGGGTCAGCGAGTCGGCGTCGGGATACTCGCGGATCATCCCGGCGGGCAGGGTCAGGGTGATCTGCCCCGCGGCGTCGATCGAGGCCTGGCCGAGATTGTGGACGACAGCGGTCAGGTCGAACAGCTGCCCGGTCGAGAGGGTGTCGTCCGCCGCGCCCCCGGGCGCCGAGATGAATGCCTCGACGGCGAGATCCGCGGGGACCTGCACGATGAGGTTCTCTATCGACTCGACCGCCTGTATCGGCGGGACCTCCCGCCCGGTGTTGACCGAGACCGCGTGGACGATCGAGGCGGTGAGGATCTCGACGCCGTCGACCGCAGACCGGACCTCGTATACATACTCCGCATGCGATCCGGATGGGAGCTCCGTCGTCCCCGACACCGGCGCGATCACGGCCGACCCGTTCGTCCCGAGTTCGACGTCGACGCTGGTGAGGTCGTCTCCGCCGGTGTTCTCCACCGTCACCGTCACGTTGAACGCCTGATCCACGTTGACGATCGACGTGTTGGGGTATGTCGCGTCGTTCGGCGCGTCGCTCTCCACGAGGATGATCCGCAGCCCCGACGGCTCCCTCACGTGGACCATGGTATCGCCTGTCGAGATCGAGGTCCCGGCCGACGGATCGTTGTCGTCGATCCATCTCGCCGAGGCCGCGACGTCGACCGAGCCGGTATCGCTCCCGGTGGTCGAGACCGTGTAGATCAGCGAATCAAATCCGCCGCCGGGTAGCGTCAGCCCCGGAGCGCCGGATGCGAACCCAGCAGGCGCGATGACGAGGTAATCGGTGAACAGGTCGGGCGGAATCCGGAAGGCGATGTCCCCAGCCGCCGGCGTCTCGAGCGTCACCGGCGCTTCGCCGGCGTTGGCGAGATCGACCCGCAGCTCCCAGTCGGAGGTCTGCCCCGCGTTCACCTCGGCCTGCGACGGGGTGAGCGCCGTGACGGCGAGGGCGCCGGGGACCTGCAGCGTCATCGTCTCGGTCGAATCGAGGGCCGCCTCTCTCGTCCAGAGTCCCGCCTGTCCGGAGTTGACGTCGACCGCCGAGAGTATGCCGGCGGAGAAGGTCTCGTCGCCGCTCTCGTCCGCCGCGTCGACGGTGAAGGATCCCGCCGCCGAGCCGCCGCCGGCGATCGGGCCGAGCGTGAACGGGGCGTCGAGGACGACGGACGGGCCGCCGGCCTCGAGATCGACGCTCACCTGGTCGGCCTCGGCTTCGCCGGTGTTCTCTATCTCGACATCGATCCTGAACCGCTGTCCCCGGTTGACGTACGGCGTGCGGGGAGCGGCGCCGGCAAGCGAGACGATCCTGAGCGCCGGCGGTGTCTGCACGAGCACCGAGCCGTACCCGCTTCCCGCGACGCCGGTGTCGAAACCGAGATACGCGCCTCTGTTGTCCTCGAAGAACCCCGCGACCGCGTCGATGCGCAGATCGAGGCCGGCAGGGCCGATCTCGGGGGTCGGCGAGATCTCGAAGGCGAGGTGCCGCGACTGGCCGCCCGCGAGCGCCGTGCCTCCCTCGACGAACTGCGCGGGCGGGGCGGGAACGGCGAGGCCGTACGCCGCGTATATCCGCGCGCTGTCCGGCGCAAGGGTCAGGGCCGCCTCGCCGTCGTTGCGAACGAGCAGCGTGAGTGTCCACGGCGTCGCCTGTCCGCTCGTGACCCGTTCGCGGCTCGCCGCGGCCTCGACGATGACCGGGGCGGCCGGCTGCTGCACGAGCAGGTACCGTCCGCCGCTCGGGTAGGTGTCATCGGTCACCCGCCCTCCGCTGTTCACGTCTTCCGCCTCGACCTGGCCGTTGATCAGCGCCGTGCCCGAGGTCGTCCCCGTGGAGGCGACGGTGAAGACGAGCGTATCGGTCATGTTCCCGGCGAGCACCGTCCCGCCGGCCGCGGCGAGGCCGGTCGGGGGCAGAATCGTGTACTCTCCGGTCACGTCGCCGGCGCCGGCTATCGAGATCGAAATGTTCGTGGCGGCTGCATCGAGGTCGACATCGACCGAGGCCTCTCCGGTGTTGCGCAGGATCATCCGCGCCTCCCACGGCGGCTGCAGGCCCCTCGTCACGCTGGCGGGGGCCTCGATCGCCGTGATGCTCAGCTGGGGCGCCTCCTCTATCGTGATCAGGTCGGGCGCGCTTGAAAGGTCCGCGCTGAACGGATTGCCGTTCTCGGTCCCCTCGAGATGGATCCCGACGGTGTACGAGGTCCTGTCGAGCGCGGCCGGTATCGTCCCGCTGCCGAAGATAAGCGCCGCCGTCCCGCCTCCCGCCAGCGAGACCGGCGAGACCGGCGACAGGACGGTGCGGAAGGTGTCGCCGTCCGCGTCGCCGAACCATGCTTCGGTCGAGGCGCGGTCGAGCAGGAGCGTCGCTTCGTCGGCGTCGCCGCCGGCGATCGTCAGGGTGATCCCGATATCGGAGCCGCTGCTCGCCACCGAAGGGCTGAGCGTCCCGGCCTCGTAGCGAGTCTCCGGCCGGCTCTCGAACCTGACCGAGTTGACACCGACGGGGCCGATCAGCTCACCGAAGACCCGCCGGCCGCTGTTGTCCTCGGTCCCGATCGCCATCCCGGCGAGCGCGGTCTCGCCCGGCCCCGCCGTCCCGGTCGTCGTCACGGTGAAGCGCATCGTCCCCGAGCCGCCCGCGGGAAGCGCCGCACCGCCGCCGACGAGCTGCGTGGGCCGCGCGAAGGCGAAACCGGTTCCGCCCGGGATCCAGACGACGGTCGAGTCGAGATCGTCGAAGTCTATCGCGAGGGACGATCCGCCGGTGTTTTCGATTTCGGCCTCGATCGACCACTGCCGCGCCTGCGCGATCGTGACCGGATCCTGCGTTGCGGAGATCGCCGTGACGGAGAGCGCCGCAGGCGCCTGGATCGATATGGTCGCCGCATCCGGCGAGGCGGCCGTCGCGGGCACGAGCGCCCTGCCGCTGTTGATCTCGGTCCCCGCGACGAGGGCGTTGGCCTGACAGACTCCCGGCGCCGATCCGGTCACGTCGACGACGAACCGGATCGTGTCGACCGCGCCCCCCTCGAGGATCGTCCCGCCGCCGGCGAGCCCGGCCGGGTGGACCACGGTGAAGTCGGGAGAGGTCGAGAAGGTCGGCATCGTCGCCGACGGATCGAGGTCGATCTCCATGTCGGACTGGCCGGTGTGGCGGATGACCGCCTGGAGGGTCCAGT
>JAQVGR010000040.1 GCA_028696635.1 Candidatus Krumholzibacteriia bacterium
CGACCCACCAGCACGTACATCGGCGTCCCCGGGGAGTGCGGTATCCCCAGTATCTGCGATACCGCTATAAACTCCCCCGCGTCCCAGAACGATACCGTCACCGCCATCGTCGCCAGATAGACGCCGAATGAGACGGTGAAGATGGCGAGGGCCGCGAGGCGCCGCACGGTGTCGTCCGACATGAAAACGACCTTTCCGGACCGGTGGACGGATTCCAGCTAACCCGAAAAATCTATGACAATTCCGGCTGGATGAAAAGCGATTTCTGGCCGGCCTGAACTCCGGCGGTCGGTTCCGCGCCGATCTTCCCGAGGAGCGGGCCTTCCCGCCGGCCGCGATCAGAGGCCGGGCTGCGGCCTCGAGGTGTCCGGCTGCCCCCCCGCGCCGAACTCCTCGATCATGATCCGGTCGAATTCGTCGCTGATCTGACGGAAGTCCCTGTCGCCGGGATGGAGATCGAGCCATCGCTGGACGAACCAGCGCGCCTGGTCGTACCTCCCCGCAGAGGCGCAGAGGTAGAAGCCGTGCGCGAAGATATCGCGCTGATCCGTCGCCGCCTCGGCCCCGCGGGCGAGCGTCTCTATCGACCTGTCGATCTCCCCCGCCTCCTCGTAGATCCTCGCCAGCCCGAGCCAGAGGACCCCCCGCCGGGGATCCTTCTCGAGAAGGCCGGTGTAGAAGGCGATCCCTTCGTCGATCCGCCCGGTCCTCGCCATGTACAGGCCGATGACGCGGTCCGAGTAGTCGAAGTCGGGCTTGAGGAGCGAGGTCAGCTCGGACCAGCGCAGGGCGTCGGCAAAGTCGCCGCGCGTCGCGGCGAGCCGGGCGATCTCCATCGCCCCGACGGCGAAGTTCTGGAAGACGCCGTCCGCCGTGCGCGACTTGTAGACCGACTCGTCGCGCGTGCCGTCCCCGGCGAGCACGCCGCGGAACAGCCAGATATCCTCGAAGTTGCGACGCATCATGAACTCGTTCACCTGGTAATCCTTCTCGACCGGGACGAGGCGGCGGACCATCCCCTGCATCTCGAGATAGCTCGAGTAGGGGTCCCAGATCTCGGCGGGGACCGTCACGGCGAAGTAGATCGGCCGCTTCCAGTTCGCCTGCTGGATGATGTGCTGGACCATCAGATCGTTTCGCTGCGCCACGCCTCCGTCTCTCATCATCATCGGCCGCAGCCGCTCGATCTCGTCGTCGCCGAGGGAGATCGGGACGGGCGGCTGCCGGTCGCGGAGCTGCTTTATGTACCAGTCCGTATGGAGCAGCTGCATGTTGGCGATATTGACGTCGGTCCGGAACCCCTCGACGTTCTGTATGTACCAGAGGGGGTAGGTGTCGTTGTCGCCGTTGGTGAAGAGGATCGCGTCGGGCTCGACCGAGGCGAGGATGTTGTAGGCGTAGTCGCGCGGGATCCAGTCCCCGGAGCGGTCGTGGCTGAACCAGTGGTAGCGCGCCGGCAGCACCGAGCAGACCAGGATCGCAAGCCCCGCCGGCACCGCCCACCGCGCCGCCGCCGCCGAGCGCCGCACCGCCTCCTCGCGCAGCAGCTGCAGCACCCCCGTCGCCCCGATCCCGATGAATATCGAGAAGAAGTAGAACGCACCCCCGTAGAAGTAGTCCCGCTCGCGCACCTCCGCGTCGCTGAAGTTCAAAAAAACGATCAGCCCCGCCGAGTTCAGCGCCAGGCTCGTGAAGTTCAGCACCCACGTGCGCCGCTCCCGCATCCAGTTCGAGACGATCCCCCAGAACCCCAGCGCGACCGGCACGAACACGCTCGCCGCCCCCGCGTTCAGCGCCCCCAGCCGCACGTCCCCCACCAGACGGAACTGCTCCCGGAAGTACCGCCCGAAGTGCTCCAGCTGGAACCACAGCGAGGCCTTGCGCGAAAACACGTCGATCGGCGGGTACTGCTCACGCCTCAGATGATAGTACATCGCCTCCCACGTCTCCGGGTCGATCATGTCGATCGCCGGATCGTGAAACGACCGCAGATACATGTACAGGTGCACCGAGACCCCCAGCGCAAAGAGCAGCGTCGCGTGCAGCGCAAACCGCCCCTCCCGCACCGTGCTCCACACCAGCAGCGCCCCGAACACCGCCAGCCCCGCCAGCGTCAGCCCCGTGTTGCGGTGCACCGTCATGTCCGCCACCACCACCGCCATCCCGAACGTGAACACCAGAACCTCGAAACCGCTCACCGACTTCTCGCGCACCATCAATATCGTCAGCAGGATCCCGCCGTAGACCAGAATCGTCCCCAGATGAAACCCGATCCCCAGCGAAAGCAGGTACACGATCAGCAGCACCAGCCCCCGCGCGTGCCCCGGCCCCTGCGGTAATGCGCCCTCGATACCATCCTCCGCACCCGCACCCGCCCGACCCGTCCCCGCAGGGTCCCGCAGCCACCGCAGCGCCAGATACGCGCACAGCCCCATCACAAACGCGCTGAGCGCGTACACCTCCGCCTCGATCGCGTTGGTCCAGTACGTGTCGCTGAACGCCAGAAACATCGCCCCCGCCGCCGGCCCGGCCAGCCGCACAAACCGCCCCAGTCCCGTCCGCGCTCGACCGTACATGAACCGCACCACCTCCACACCCGCCAGAAACGCCATCATCACCCCGAGCGCCGCCGTCACCGCCGAAAGCAGGTTCACCCGCTGCGCCGCGCTCAGCGGCAACGGCAGCATCGCAAACACCCGACCCACCAGCACGTACATCGGCGTCCCCGGGGAGTGCGGTATCCCCAGTATCTGCGATACCGCTATAAACTCCCCCGCGTCCCAGAACGATACCGTCACCGCCATCGTCGCCAGATAGACGCCGAGCGTGGCGACGAAAAGCAGCGCGGCTGCGGCGCCGGTGAGGTGCCTGTCTCTCATCATCGGATCCTCTCTGCGGACCGCCGGGGTCCGCGCGTATCATGGACGCTCGCATGCGGGAACGGGAGGCCGGGCCCCCGCATCCCCCGGCATATACAGTTATATACCCCCGGGGGCTCTCCGAATCAAGAAAAGCCGCGGCGGCTGCGCCGCAGGGGAGATCCGCAAGACGGCGGACGCGGGCCCCGCCGCCCAGAACTCGCGGGGCTATCCCCTCAACTGCCTCCGCAGGAACAGGACCCCGCCGACGAGGCTCACCGCCACCATCACCACGTAGGTGATGAACTCCATCAGGAAGGCCTGCTCCTCGAGCAGGCCGATGCTCGCGAACAGCAGCACCCCCGCCCCCTCGCGAACGCCGAGCCCGTTGAGGGAGATCGGCAGCATCATGATCAGCCCCAGAAGCGGCACGAAGACGTAGAAATACAGAAGGTCCGTCGGACCGGGGACGATCCCGAGGGCGCGCGCGACGGCGACGTGCGTGGCGATCCGCAGAAGCTGGACCGTCAGGGTCAGCAGCGTGATCCTGCCGAGCAGCGACCCGAGGCCCCGCAGCGCGCCCATGTGCCCCAGAACGAGCTCGACGCGCCGCCCGATCCCCCACAGGCCGATGCGTCCGAGGACGATGCGCAGTCGCGAGGAGAGCGTCCGGCTCGCGGCGAGGATCGCGACCGGCGCCACGCACCCGGCGAAGATCAGCAGGTACAGCGGCAGGGGGCCGCGGTGCCCCAGCACGAGGAGCGCCGCGGTGGCGATGATCGCCAGCAGACAGAGCCCCGTGATACCGAAGAGCCGGTCGAGCAGGGTGACGGCGAAGACCCGGTGCGGATCGTGACCGCTCCGGGAGACATCGTATATCTTGAAGACGTCCCCGCCGATATTGGTCGGCAGCAGGTTGTTGAAGAACAGCCCCGTGAAATAGAGAGCCACCGTGCGCCGCGCAGGCAGCGGCACCCCCCCGGCGCCGAGGAGGATGTGCCACTGGATCGATCCGAGCAGGCTGCTGGCGAGGAAGACGGCGACCGCCCCCGCGAGCCAGGCCGGATCGAGCGCGCGGATCTGCCCGGCGAGCCTTGCAGGCGAGACCCGGAGCAGGATGACCGCTATCAGCCCCGCGCTGACGAGGACCCGCAGGGCCTGCCAGAGGACCGGCCTGCGCCCGCTCATCGCCCGCCCCCGGCGGCCGCTTCGAGGAGCGCCCCGGTCTCGCGGGCGCACCGCTCCCACGTGAGGGTCGAGACCCGCTCGATCGCCCTCGCGCTCATCGAGCGCCAGAGGGTCTCGCCGCCGAGCAGGTCGGCGGCCCTGTTCCCGAACGCCTCGGCGTCTCCGTACGGGACGAGGAATCCCGTCTCGCCGTCTACGACCGAGTCGCGCAGCCCGGGGCGGTCGCTCGCCACCACCGGCACCCCGCAGGCGTTCGCCTCGACCACGGTCAGCCCCCACCCTTCCTTCGGGCTCGCGTTGAACAGGACATGCGAGCGGTTGAGCAGCTCGGTGAGCTCCTCCCCCCCGAGGTACCCGGTGAACCCGATCGCCCCCTCCATGCCGAGTCCGGACGCGTACCGCTCGAGGGCCGGCCGGTGCGGCCCGTCGCCGACGATCAGAAGGCGCGCCCCGGGGACTCTCGCGCGCACGGTCTTCATCGCACGCATCGCCACCTCGACGCTCTTGTACCTGCGCAGCCGCCCGAGATGGACGATCGTCGGCTGTTCGAAGCGCGGGAGGCCGAGGTCGCGGTAGCGCCGGTGGTCGAGGCCGCAGAGAACCACGTCGATCCGGCCGGCTCCGATCCCCCGCCGCGCGAGGTCGTCTCGGGTGCTCGGGCTTATCACCATGAACCGCTGCGCGCGGAAGACGACCGGTATGAACTGCTCCATCAGCCACACGTACGAGCCGATCAGCGCGTTCGCCTCGCGGAAGACGGTCGTGCCGAAGAGGTGGGGTATGACCGGGAGCACCGGCACCCCGGTATAGAGCGGCATGAAGAAGGGGAGCTTGTTGATGTCCTCGATGACGACGTCGAAGGGCTCGCGCCTGAGCAGGCGCCGCGCCAGAAGCGGCAGCGACAGGTTGGCGTCGTACCAGCGGCCGCCGCGCAGGATCCGTACCCCGTCGATCGTCTCCTCCGCCGCCGCACCGGGCCATCCCGACGAGAGCTGCGTCGCCTCGTGCCCCCACCGGACCAGGTGCGAGAGGATCTCGTGCAGGTGCACCTCGGCCCCCCCCGTCTCGGGATGGCGGATGTCGCGCCAGTTCACCGCCAGTATCTTCATGCGATCATCGGTCCCTGCGCGCGATCGTCCCTATCACGACCGCCGTGTAGATGCACGGCCGCATCCGCAGCAGCCGCCCGCGCACCCCACGCATCGACCGGCGAAGCGCCCTGAAGAGCCGCGGATCCATCGGGAGCCTCACGCCCAGCGGCGCGATTCCGCGCCGCAGCATCCGGTACCAGATCGGCGGGTTGAGCCACTCGCCGTATGTCTGCACCACGGTGAACGACGCCTCCTCGAGCAGCCGCTCGAGCCGGCGGGGGGAGAACTCGGTCTCCCACCCGGCGAACCATTTCCCCGCGGCGATCAGGATGTGCTTTATCACGGTATAGTAGTGCCACCGCTGCGGCACGTCGACGAGAATGTGGCCGCCGGGGCGCAGGACCCGCCGGTGCTCGGCGAGCATGTCGAGGGGGTTGCGGAAATGCTCGAGGAGTCCCTGGTGAAAGACGAGATCGAAGGTGCAGTCGGGGAAGGGGAGGGCGAAGGCGTCGCCGCAGACCGGCTCCAGGTCGGCTCCCTCCGGGGCGCCCCCGCGGATCATGTCGAGGCTCGGCCTGCTGTAGTCGAGCGAGACGACCCTGGCCCCGCGCGCGGCCATGAGGATCCCGTCCCTGCCGGTCCCCGCGCCGACCTCGAGGACGCGCAGCCCGTCGAGCCGCATCAGGGCGGCGAGATGGCGGACGATGCGCCCCTCGTTGTCGTATATCCCGCCGGTCCCCTCGGCGGCGTTCCAGTACTCGTCCCAGTGCCGCCGCTCGGATACCCGCTCCATCCGCTACCATCCTGAGAAGAGGCGCTCGGCGAGAAAAGCCGGCAGTCCCGCCGACAGCATCTCGTCCGCTTCCGCCTCGATGTCGTACTCGCGCCGGTACAGGGTCACCGTGCGCTCGCCGGGGTCGTAGACGCAGCACGAGGCGCGCGGGTCCCCGTCGCGCGGCTGCCCGACGCTCCCCGGGTTTACGATATGGCGGTCCGACGGATCGAGCAGCAGCGGTCGCTCCGGCTCGAGCTCCATGGGGCCGCCGCCGGAAGTATACACCACGGGAACGTGCGTGTGCCCGACAAAACAGAGATCGAAATCGGCCGCCTCGAAGACCGCCCGCGCGCCGTGCTCGGTGTGCAGGTACGGCCACTCCTCCGGCTCGTTCGGGGAGGCGTGGGCGGCGATGAACCGCGGGTCGCGCACGGTCAGATGGAAGAGCCTCAGCAGCGCGTCGTTGTACCGCCCGCCGAGCTCCCGCTCGGTCCAGGCGATCGCCTCGGCGGCCGTCTCGTTGAGATTGATCCTCTCGCCGGGGTCGAGCAGCGCCCACTCGTGATTGCCGAGCAGGTACTGCCCCCGCGGCAGGGAGAGGAGCCGGTCGAGGCAGGCGTCCGGGTGCGCCCCGTACCCGACCGCGTCGCCCAGGAACAGGAGCCTGCAGGGGGCGTGCTCGCGGTAGACGGCCAGCGCCGCGTCGAGCGCGCGCACGTTGCCGTGAACGTCGGAGCAGACGAATATCTTCACGCGGGGCGCACCTCCCGCGCGAGCCGGTCGAGTATCCCGTTGACGAAGATCCCCGCCTTCTCCCCGCTGAACCGGTGCGCCAGCTCTATCGCCTCGTCGATGATCACCCCTGTCGGCACCTCGGGGCACTCGAGGAGCTCGAAGAGGGCCATCTCGAGGATGATCCGGTCGACGTTGGAGACCCGGTCGAACCGCCAGTTCTCCAGGAGGGCGGCGATCCGCTCGTCGAGCCGCTCGCGCGAGGCGGCGACCCCGGCGACGATCCGCCGGGCGTACTCCGCGCCGTCCTCCGAGGGCCGGCGCCTGGCGAGCACGTCCCGGACGGAGTCCTGCGGGTCTGCGCCGCCGACCGCGGCGGCGTACAGCGACTGCAGGGCGGCCTCGCGGGCTTTGTGCCTAGCGCTCATCGGCCTCCGATCTCCTTCCAGAGGTTCGCCATCTCCAGGGCCGACAGCGCGGCCTGCCATCCCTTGTTCCCCGCCTTGCTCCCCGCGCGCTCGATCGCCAGTTCCTGCGTGTCGGCGGTGATGACGCCGAGGGAGACCGGCGTGCCGGAGGCGATCCCGATCTTGGAGACGTCGCGCACGACCTGATGGGCGAGCACGTCGAAGTGCGACGTCGAGCCGCGGATGAGGGTGCCCACGCAGATCACCGCGTCGGCGCCGCTCGCCGCCGCTTTGGAGACCGCCTGCGGGATCTCGAACGATCCGGGCACCCGTATGACCGTGATATCGTCCGTCTTCACCCCGTGCCGCTCGAGGCAGTCGATCGCCCCGCCGAGGAGCTTGTCGGTGACGAGCTCGTTGAACCGTCCCGCGACGATGGCGAACTTCAGCCCCGTCCCGATCAGCGAACCGGCCTTCTCAACAACCATCTCCGTCTCCTTTCCTGTCGATCTCGCCGCGGCAGCCGCAGCGCTCTCCCGGGCGGTCGTCGACCGCCTCGTCGAATTCCCCGAACAGATGCCCGAGCTTGTCGCGCTTCGTGCTGAGGTACCTGAGGTTCTGCCTGTTCGGCGGCACCTCTATCGGAAGGCGCTCGACGACCTCGAGCCCGTACGCCCTCAACCCGACAATCTTCCGCGGGTTGTTCGTCAGCAGCCGTATCCGGCGCAGGCCCAGGTCGGCGAGGATCTGCGCGCCGATCCCGTAGTCGCGCAGGTCGGCGGGGAAGCCGAGCTCCTCGTTCGCCTCGACCGTGTCCCGCCCCCTGTCCTGGAGGGCGTACGCCTTGATCTTGTTCACCAGGCCGATCCCCCGCCCCTCCTGCTGTATATAGAGGAAGACGCCGCTCCCCTCTGCGGCGATCCGGCAGAGGGCGCTGGAGAGCTGATCGCCGCAGTCGCAGCGCAGCGAGCCGAAGACGTCCCCGGTGAGGCACTGCGAGTGCACGCGCACCAGCGCCGCATCGTCCTTCCACGGCTCGCCGCAAATGAGAGCGACGCTCTCCGAGTGGTCGACCGTCCCGCGGTAGGCGATCAGGCGGAACGTGCCGAAGCGGGTCGGCAGCTCCGTCTGCGCCTCGCGCACGACGAGCCGCTCGTTCCGCCTGCGATACTCGATCAGGTCGGTCACCGTGATCATCGCCAGGTCCCACTGCCGCGCGAACTCGCGCAGCTCGGGGGCGCGGGCCATCGTCCCGTCCTCGGCCATGATCTCGCAGAGCACGCCGGCCGGCTGCAGGCCGGCCAGGCGCGCGAGGTCGACGGCCGCCTCGGTGTGGCCGGCGCGCCGCAGCACCCCTCCCTGAGCCGCCCGCAGCGGGAAGATGTGCCCGGGCCGGGCGAGATCCTCCGGCCTCGTGCGCGGATCGACGAGGGCCCTGATCGTCGCCGCCCGGTCGTAGGCGGAGATCCCCGTCGTCGTCCCGTGCACGGCGTCGACCGAGACGGTGAACGGCGTGCTCATCTTCGCCGTGTTCCGCGAGACCATCATGTCGAGCTCGAGCTCGTCGAGCCGCTCCCCGCTCAGGGCCACGCAGATCAGGCCCCGCGCGTGCCGGGCGATGAAGTTGACCGCCTCGGCGTCGACCTTCTCGGCGGCCATGATCACGTCCCCCTCGTTCTCGCGGGTCTCGTCGTCGACGACGACGACCATCCGCCCGGCCCGTATCTGATCGAGGGCTTCATCTATGGTGTTCATCGTGCGGACCGCCTTGTCATGCTGCCGTGCTCCCTTCCCTCCGCTCACGCGCCGTCGCGCGGAATCAGCCGCTCGACGTACTTCGCAAGAATGTCGATTTCTATGTTCACCCTGCGACCCGGCGCAGTGGAACGCAGGTTCGTATGGTCCCAGGTGTGCGGGATGATGAAGACGCGGAAGGACCCTGCGGGCGTGTCGGGCCCGATGGTCAGGGAGATCCCGTCGACGGCGACCGGCCCCTTCGGGACGATGTACCGCGCCAGCCCGCGGGGCGCCTCGATCTCGAG
>JAQVGR010000041.1 GCA_028696635.1 Candidatus Krumholzibacteriia bacterium
CATCGGGATCTGGGAGAAGAGCACCGGCGAGCAGCTCGAAAGCCGCGGCGCGATCCCCGACATCCACGTGGAGAGCCCGCCCGAGATGGAGAGGATAGGGCGTGACGTGCAGCTCGAGAAGGCGGTCGAATTCCTCATGGAGAAGATCGGCCCAGAGCCGCGCGACCACGACGTTCCGGTGAGGATAGAGAAGAGATAGACCCTGCCTGAGAGGGCGCCCTCGGGGCGCCCCCACAGAACGCGACGGGGCCGGGGAGTCATCCCCGGCCCCGGTCGTTTAACCCACTTTCCCCTAACGAATTCCTAACACACAGGCCATAAAAAGACGTTGCATTGGCATTATTATTAACTAATAATAATTATCAATAAATCACGGCTCAGGGTTGCCCGGCATCCGCGGGCGGCCCAAAATCTTCAGAAGGGGAGAGTGACCATGAAGCGTTACTTCCTGATGGCGGCGGGGCTGGTGCTCGTTCTGGGCCTCATGTCCTGCTCCGAGACGGCGACCGGTCCGGACGAGTACGGCTCGATCGACCAGGCGACCGACCTGCGCGCGAGCGTCGATTTCAACGCGAAGACCCGCGACGGCATGGCTATGGGTCGCATGAACGGAAGGGGCAATGCCCTTCCTCCGGGCGATATGACCATCGCCGAGATCGCCGATGATGCGGGGTTCACCCTGCTCCTGGCGGCTGTCGGCTACATCGCCGAGACCAATCCCGAGAGCATGCTGATCGCCGGCCTGCTCAACGAGGACCAGTACACCGTCTTCGCCCCGACCGACGAGGCGTTCATCAACCTGGTCAACGCCGTGGCACCGCTCCTGAACCCGGTCATCCTCGATGAGCAGGGCCCGTTTGCGGCGATCGACGCGCTGCTCGGCGCGGGCACGATCGAAGCCGTGGTCAGCTACCACGTGACCGGCGGCCGCCGCGCGGCGAACAGCGTGGTGCCGAAGAGAGGCGAGAGGGTCATCGAGACCCTGCTGGAGGGGGCGACCTTCTCCGTGTCGACCTCGGGTATGATCACCGCCGTCGGGAACACGGCCAACATCGTCCTGCCGAACGTCTCGGCCAGCAACGGCATCATCCACGTGATCGACGCCGTAATCCTGCCGGTCGACCTCGGCCTGTAAGAACGCCGAATGATACGATGACACGATCGGGCCGGGTCCCCTCGCGGGATCCGGCCCTATTGCGTATACGCAGCCCGGCGTTTTGGCTTGGCCGCGCCCCCTATCCGTCATATACTCCCGCCCATGAACCGTGCGTACCTCTACACGGCGGTATCCGTCGGCGGGGCCTCGGTCCTGGCCGTCGAGATACTCGGCACGCGGATCGTCGGCCCGTACTTCGGCGTCAGCATCTTCCTCTGGTCGGCGCTGATCGGCGTCACCTGCGCCGCGCTGGCGCTCGGGTACTGGATCGGCGGGAGGTGGGCCGACAGAGGACCGAGGGCGGGCAGGTTCGCGGCCCTGTTCATCGCCGCCGGGATCTGGATCGCCCTCGTCCCCCTGCTCAGGGGGCCGGCGGTCGACGCGGCCCGCCCCCTTGGGCATCGGGCCGCGCTGCTGGCGGTCTCTCTCGCGCTGTTCTTCCCGCCGCTGGCCGTCCTGGGTATGGTGAGCCCGTACGCGCTGCGGCTGCGCGCCACATCTCTCGCCGACGTCGGCCGCTCGGCGGGGGACCTCTATGCGGTATCGACGCTGGCGAGCGTCGCGGCGGCGCTGCTGACGGGGTACGTCCTCGTGCCGGGGTTCGGGGTGATGGGGATTACCCTGTCGATCGGCATCCTCCTCGCGGCGACCGGTATCGGCGGGCTCTTCGTCGGATCAAACCGCGGGGGGACCCCCGGGACGGAGAAGGTGGAGGCATGACCCATCGCGCGGAGGGCACGACCCGGCGCCGGTACGTGCGCCTCGCGGTGATCGCCGCGGGGGCGGCCGTCCTCGCCGTCGAGATAGCCGGGGCGCGCCTCTTCGGCCCCTACTACGGCGCGGGGCTCTATCTCTGGTCGGCGATGATCGGCATCGCCCTCGGCGCCCTCAGCCTGGGGTATCTTCTCGGGGGGCGGCTGGCGGACAGGGGAGCGACGGCCGGCGGGCTTGCCGCGGTGATCGGCGCGGCGGGGCTTTGGACCGCCGTCTCTCCGTGGATGCTCCGCCCGGTTCTCGCCGCGGCGGGGATGCTGGGGCTGCGCGCGGCCGTGCTCTTCTCGGCCGCCGTCCTGTTCTTCCCCCCGCTCATGCTTCTGGGGATGATCACCCCGTACGCCGTCCGCCTGCGCGCGTCGCGCCTCGAGGAGGCCGGCCGGAGCGCCGGCGAGATCTACGCCCTCTCGACGATCGCCGGGGTAGCCGCGGCGATCGCGACGGGATTCGTCCTGATCCCCGCGGCGGGGGCGGCGAGGCTGGTGTTTCTGACGGGCGCCGTGCTGCTCGCCGCGGCGGGGATCGGCTTCGCCCTTTCGCCCCGCGGGCGCATCCTTGCGTTCGCCGCGATCCTCATCGTGGCCGCGGCCGCCCTCCGGCTCGATCCGAACGGCAGTCCCGATCCCGGGCGCGGTCTGCTCGCCGTCGCCGAGAGCCCGTACGGCGAGATCCGCGTCGTCGAGAAGGACGGGCTGCGCCTGATGCTGATAGACGGCGGGGTGCACACCGAGGTCGATGCGCAGACGCTGCGCTCGCGCTCCCCCTATGTCGACGTGCTCGAGCTGGCCGGGACGTTCTTCAACGAGCCGGGACGGATGCTCGTCGTCGGCCTCGGCGGAGGGGCGGTGGTTCGGCAGTACGCGCGCGCCGGATGGGAGATCGACGCGGTCGAGATAGATCCCGTCGTCACGCGGTTGGCGATCAGCCACTTCGGCCTCGAGCCGGAAACGGCCAGGATCCATCACATGGACGGCCGCGAATTCCTGATGAGAAACGACGCCGAGTACGACCTGATAATCGTCGACGCCTTCGGGAGCAGCTCGATCCCGTTCCATCTGGTCACCGAGGAGGCGTTCGCCCTCTTCGGCGCGCGGCTCGCCCCCCGCGGGGTGATCGCGATGAACGTGATCGCTTCGGGGTGGGACGACGTTCTCGTGCGCTCGCTCGCCGCGACGATGGGGCGCGTCTTCTCGCAGGTGCGGGTGCTCCCGATGGCCGAGCCTCCGGATCAGCTTGGCAACCTGATCCTGCTCGCCTCCAGCCGCGAGCTCGAACCGGTGGAGGAGCCACCCGTCCCCGAGGACCGGTTCTCCCCCGAGTATCATCGCGCCCACGCCTGGGACAACCGCTTCGAGGTCGATCCCGCGGGGGTACGGGTGCTCACCGACGACGCCAATCCGGTCGACCTGTGGGCCGAGCGGATCAACCTCGAGGTCAGGCGGTCCCTGCACGAGTATTTCGGGAGCGGCGGGATCGGGTGGTAGCGGGCGGCCGGGGCCGTTCAAGCGATGGCATGGAAAAACCCGCCTCCCGAAGATCGGGAGGCGGGTTTTCATGTGCGCCAGGTCTTCCCCGTATTCTTAGTAGCCGACCATCGAGGCGCCGAGGAACGAGAGCACCTGACCGATCGGGTTCGCAACGGCGATCGTGGTGCTGCCGGCGAAGAGAAGGCCGACCGCGCGCGGGTTCGTCGAAAGATCCTCGACCATGAGCGAGCCCGAGTCGCCGCCGGCGAGGAACTTGCTCCTCTTGTTGGCGATCAGGATCTGGCCGGTGAAGGTCTTCGTGAACGCCGAGCCGCCGGCGCACTCGTTCTCGTAGGCGACGCTGATGGTCGCGTTCAGCCCGCTCACGGTGCTGCGTGTGAGGCCCGTCGTGCGTCCGCTCTTCTTGACCGGCTGGTTGACATAGGCGGCTACTGTCGAGGCGGAGAGGGTCCCGACCTCGAGAATGGCGCCGTCCTCCCTGACCATGCCGGTGATGATCGTCGCGCTCGAGCAGTCGACGTTGTTGTTCGGCAGGCTGCTCGTCTTGACAAGCGTCGCCACGTTCTGGGCGTTGGCGGCGTTGCACGAGACATCGATCAGGCCCGGCTGGATGATGTAGTCGCCGGTGGCAGCGGCTTTGTTGTTGTCGCCGAGCACGATGTCGGCCTCGAAGACGTGGTAGTTGCTGAGGATCCGCTTCTGGCTACCGACCTGTATCAGCGAGCCGAGCGTGCCGCCGCAGCAGTAGCCGTTGGCGAGGTCATAGCGCCATCCACCCGAGGTGCCGAGCTGAATCGGCGGGGTCTGCTTCGCCGTGTGGCTGACGCTGCTGGACGGCGGCTTGCCCATGGCGACGATCTTGTCGGTCAGCACGACCTTCACGCCGACCCCCTCGATCTGCTTCGGCACGCCGCGTCCGGCCCTGTCGCTGAGGACGAGGACCATGATCGCGGGCTTGCCGTCGTCGCCGGCCGTCGTGGCGGTGCCGATGACATCGGGATCAGCCATGAGGGCCGGCGTGTGGCGATCCTGGATCGCCATCACGGAGAGGACGCGGGGATCGTCCGCCTTCAGGGGGACGCCGTCGTCGTCGTTCGTCAGATTCGCCGTCATCGACGTCTGTTCCGCCGATGTCGGGCTCGAATCGTTCGAGCACCCCGGCAGCCAGACGGCGGCGCCGAAGACGAGAAGGCACGCGATGAACCACGCACCGTAACGGAATCGGTGGCTCATACAGAACCTCCACAAGTTGAGGTTTGGGAAGCCTGGCGAAGGCGAGGGAATTTATCTTTCAATTGTACTCCCGCCCCCCCCGATCCTGTCAAGCCGGAAATTCGGGCAAGCGGTTGTGTCCATTAATATTGACACCGGACGCGCATGCGGCCAGACTCGCCGTATGGAGCACGACGACATAATCCGCGCGATGAACGCCCACGTGGACCAGCTCATGGCGGTCCCCGGGGTCGCCGCCGTGGCGGTCGGGGAGCTCGCGGACGGGACCCCCTGCATCAGGGTGTACGTGGTCGAGAAGACCCCCGGGCACGGCGTCCTGATCCACGGGGAGATAGAGGGGTATCCCGTCGATGTCGAAGAATCGGGGGAGATCAGGCCGATGGAAGAGGATGACGGATAAAGACGCGGCCGTATAGCGGGGCGGGGTATTGACGCGGGGCCGGGGAGTCATCCCCGGCCCCGGTCGTATCAGCGGCAAATACCCTGACGGGTCCTATTTCTTCGCCATCATCTCCGCGTACGCCTTGACCGCCTCCCACTGGCCGTCGCCGTGGAGGCCGGCCTCCTCGAGGACCTTGTGAGCCTGGCCGCTGCCGAGGTAGTGGCCCTTGCCGAAGGCATGCAGGGTCCGCCGGCGGCCCTCGGCGGAGGCGATCCAGCGCAGCATCGTCGGCAGGGTGAATCCGGTGATCCCCATCGCCTCCAGGGCGAAGGCCTCGGGGAAGATCGCCCGCTGCTCGTCCTCGGGGAGCAGGTCGAACAGCTCGGCGCTGGATACGTAGAAGATGTTCATGTTGTAGCCGGCCTTGTCGATCCGCGGAAGGACCTCCTCGACGAAGGTGTTCGTCACGCCGCTCTCCTGCAGGACGAGGGTGCCGTGGTACGGTTTCTTCGCGCGGTCGCCCTTTCGCAGCGCATAGACACCCTTGATCGAGGCGGTCGCCGGGGGCAGGCCGAGCGCTGCGCGGTCGAAGATCTTCTCGTTCGGCCGCGTGACGAACGGCGCCACGAGCGCCGGGCGCTTCCTCAGCGCGGCGACGACCGTCGGGTAGAGCTCCTGCGGATCCCACGGGGTCAGCGTGATCATCACGCCGCGGGGGAAGTTCTCCTGCAGCAGCTGCAGCGCCTGCGGGTCGGCGTGGGTCGGGCCGTCCTCGCCGGTCTTGAGCCCCGCGTGGGCGCAGACGATGATCCACGGGTTGTACGGCTCGCCGTTGTACT
This sequence comes from Candidatus Krumholzibacteriia bacterium, assembly GCA_028696635.1. Classification (GTDB taxonomy): domain Bacteria; phylum Krumholzibacteriota; class Krumholzibacteriia; order Krumholzibacteriales; family Krumholzibacteriaceae; genus JAQVGR01. Next base: position 5,872 of record JAQVGR010000041.1, read on the forward strand.
CGTGCTTGGCCTGCTGGCCGATCCCGTGCAGGCGCGCCGTGATGTGGGAGAGGGCGGCGATGAAGGCGCCGTACGACGAGCCGGCTCCTATGTGCGAGCCGAAGGCCGATATCCCCGCCATGATCCCGCCGATCGCGTCCTCGCAGATCCCCCCGATCGAGAGCATCCGCGCGCCGGGATTGGAGACGGCGTTGAAGTACCCTCCGGGGAACCCCTTGCCGGTGACGTCGATGCTGGTGGAGCCGAGCAGGTCGGCCGCCGCGGCGAGGAAGGCGCCGCCGGAGAGGTGGTTGAGATGGTTCAGGGCCTGGCCGAGCGCGCCGCGCAGGGTCTGCTGGGAGCCCGGCTCGTAACGGCACGAGTCGGGGATCGCCTCGGGGGTGACCGACGGGGCGTAGACCCTGGATATGTCGGGGGCCCCCTCGCGCCTGGCGCGGCCCAGCTTGACGAGGCGGCGGTCGGCCTCGGCGAGACGCTTGCCGAAGAAGGCGGGGATCTCCTCGTTCTTCTCGAGCATCGAGCGGATCACCATCAGGTGGTCCCAGTAGCAGGCCTCGATGTTCGCGGGGGTCTTGTCGCCGCAGAAGCGGGGGAACTCCATCCCGAACCGGGCCTCGGTGGGGTCGAGGGTCTGGCAGAACTCGCCGGAGCAGAAGTCGTGGCCCGCGCCGTGAGACTTGCGTCCCTCGATCCCGTACTGCCATCCCTTGACCGTGCGGTAGACGATCGCCGTGGGCTGGCCGTTGACGTGCTGCATCGCGTACTTCTGCGCGCTCAGGACCTGCTCGATATCCTTGCCGTCCTCGACGAGGATCACGTTCCAGTCGTGGAGGTAGCAGAAGTCGACCGGGTTCCACTGCACGTACTCGCCCGGCGTCTCGCCGTCGCGGCAGACGCGGTTCGAGTCGATCGACGCCTGGTTCCAGTCCACGTGCATCATGATGTTCCACATCTGGGCGGTGGCGGCCGCGGCGAGCGCCTCGCTGACGCGCCCCGGGGTCATCCCGCCCTCCCCCTCGAGGACGTGGACGAACGGGGCGTTCTTGCCGTAGGTGTCCATCGCGCCGAAGGCGAGGCCGAAGCTCGTCGGCACGCCTACACCCGAGGCGCCGGTCGAGAGCTTCACGAACGGCGTGAGCGGCGTCGGATGGCCGTCGAGCGGCTTCGCCTCGAACTTGCGGAAGAGCGGGGTCTCCTGCGTCGGGTTGCGCCGGAAGCCGAGCATGTCCTCCAGGCGCAGCTGGCGGTCGGGGCCTGGCAGGAGCTCGGGGCGCGAGAGGCGGCAGACCTCGTTGCGCATCGCCCACATCGCGTACAGGCCCATCGCCTTGTGGCCCGCGGCGTAGGAGAGCAGGTCGTTCTCGCGGCACTCGGGGTCGCCGATCCGGTAGCTCATCGTCGAGAAGAGCAGCCCCTCGACGATCCGTCCCGACGAGATGCTCCCCCCGGGATGCCCCGACTTCGGGACGAAGTTGTAGAGGATCCCGCAGAGCGAGCGGTAGAGCATGTCGTAATCGTCGAACATCCGTATCCATTCATCCGAGACGCCGCTCGAGTTCTCCTTGTTGATCTCGACGTAGTAGCCGCGGCGCGGACCGAAAGCGAACTTCTTCTGGGTCTTTTTCGACGACACGATCGAGCCTCCTGTTTCTCGTACCCGGCATCCTGCGTCCCGGACCGCCGGCCGGGACTCGGGATTAGTGTATATACGGAAAATTACTATATATCAGAAGCGCCGCGGATGTCAACCGGGTAGCGAGCGGGGAGCGGGGTAGCGAGCGGGGAGCGGGCGAAGAGGCGCCTGCCGATATTCCGCCTGGTTTCCCGAGGCCGGGTCTGCTATAGTCGCCTGCTGTCGCAGACCGTCCCCGCCGACCGGCGGGGCGCACGAGGACGGGGATGAAGGAAGCAGTCACAACCGACGGCGGCCGCACGGCGGCCGGGCTGTTCATGGATCATTTCGGGATCCCGGTCTGGGATCCCGACCTCGGCATGCTTTCCGCGGTCGTCTCGCATTTCTCCCGGATACCGTACGAGAATGTCACCAAGATCATACGCAAGTTCGAAACCGGCGATCCCGACCGGATGCTCAGGGACCCTGTCGAGGTGATGCGGGGGTTCGTCGAGGACCGGACGGGAGGGACCTGCTTCTCGCTCACCTGGTGCCTCGGCTCGATCCTCTCGGAGGCGGGGTTCCGCTGCCGCCCGGCGATGGCCGACATGAAGCGCCCCAATGTCCACTGCGCCCTCCTGGTATTCCTCGCGGAGCGCAGCTACCTCGTCGACCCCGGGTACCTCCTCGGCGAGCCGGTGCCGCTTGCCGGCGCCCCCGTCTCCGTATCGACCTCGTTCGGCGCGGTCGAGCTGCGCCCGCGCGGCGAGGCGAGCTGGGACCTCTTCACGACCGCGGGGGGGGAGCGCAAGTGGCGCTACCGCCTGCGCACGACCCCCGTATCGAAGGCCGCGTTCTTCCGCTACTGGCGCGATTCGTTCTCGCTCCCGATGATGAACTCCCTGCAGCTCACTAGATTGACCGAGCGCGGCCACCTCTACGTGCGCGACCACCATCTGCGGTTCCAGGGCGCCGGGGAGAAGGTCAACGAGAACATCCGCTCCGTCCTCGAGCAGCGGATCGAGGCGGAGTTCGGGATCCCGGGGGAGATCACCGCCCGGGCGCGGGAGCACATCGAAAGGATGCGCGAGTCATGGCGCACGCACGCGCAGGCGCGCCGGCGCCCGGTCCTCCGGTAAAGCACGTCGCCGCACTGCTTCTCTCCCGGGGGATCGAGGCGGACAGGGTCATCGCGGGCGGGCTCGATCGGCTGGCCGGGCCGGTCGACTACCGCGGCCCGGAGCGCCCGTTCGAGGAGACCGACTACTACGAGAGGGAGATGGGCCCCGGCCTGCGGAGGCTCTTCGTCTCGTTCGAGCCGCTCGGCGAGGCGACTTCCCTCGTGCGGATCAAGCTCGCCGCGGCCCGGCTCGAGGCCGGATTTTCCGAGGGGGGCCGGCGGCGCGTCAACATAGATCCGGGGTACATCGACTATTTCAAGCTCGTGCTCGCCTCGTTCAAGGAGGGGCCGCAGAAGATCTACCTCGGCGAGGGGGTCTGGGCCGACCCCGTCCTGCTCTTCGGGGACGGCGCGTGGCGCCCCCTGCCCTGGTCGTTC
>JAQVGR010000042.1 GCA_028696635.1 Candidatus Krumholzibacteriia bacterium
CGACCGACCCGCCTCCCTCGGGCAGGGGCCTGCCGGGGAGGAGATTGCCGGTGTAGTAGGGAATCGGCCCGGTGTCCCGCGCTTCGATCCGCGACCAGTGCCCCGTCAGGCGCAGCGCGCCGCCGAGTGTGCCGGCCGCCGAGAGCTCGAGCCCCTCGATCCGCGCAGCCCCGATGTTTACGGGCCTGACCGTGTACTGCGAGTTCTGGAAGAAGAGGATCAGGTCATCGACGTCGTTGGCGATCCAGACCGCCTCGAGGGATGGGCGTTCGATCCTCCACAGCCGCTCCGCCGAGCAGATGATCCCGATGTCGCGGTTCACTCCGCGCTCGGGGCCGAGGTCGGGGACCCCGGTGACGGTGCCCAGGTCGCCGAAGAGCTCGAAGAAGGTCGGCAGGCGGTAGTGCTCCCCCCAGTTCCCCTTGAGCGTGATCCACCCGGCCGGATTCAGGCGGAACCCCGCCGACGGGGTCGTCTCGCGGCGCTCGACCGGTCCCTGGGGGACGGGGGGGAGCCAGGGGAACGGCTGCTCGTCCCAGTATTCGCTCCTGCTCCATTCGGATCGCAGACCGGAGGCGAGGTACAGGAGCCCTCCGAGGAGGCCGAGATCGGCCGATCCGGCCACGGTGAATGTGCGCCGGATCCTGTCCGGTCCCTCCGCGGGAGCGGGGAGGTAATCGAACGGGAGGAAGCGTTCCTTCTTCCCTTCGAGGAACAGTTCGGCGGTGAGCGCGATCGGCGGCGCGAAGAGTTTCGATCGCATCGAACCGCCGTGCGCGATGATCCGGTTGTCCGTCGACCGGCCCATGAGGCCGACCTCTCCCCCGGGGTCGTCGAAACGGTCGGCCGTCCAGGAGTAGAACCCCGTTCCCTCGAGATGGACGAGCCGTCCGGCCAGGGGAGATGGGCGAACCCTGAGCGACCCGATCCGCCGCTCGCGCTCGGAGCGCGCCGCAGCCGACTGGTTCGATCCGATCCCCGGGACGCCGCCCTCGCGGCGCGCGTCGCTGATGGTCAGCGACAGGTCGTCGAACCGGGGGGCGTCCAGGGCCAGCCGGCCGGAAAGATGGATCCGCGAGTAGTCGTTGTTGATCCGCAGCGCCTCGGAGTCGTCGCCGGGGTTCGCCGGCGTGCCGTTGTCGTCGAGGAAGGGGAAATCTCCGGCGCTTCGCTCGTACCCGCCGCCGAGCCTCAGGGCCAGCGGCCCCGCCGCGGCGCGCAGCGCCCCCTGCAGGCGGGCTGCGTCGAACGAGCCGGCCGCGGCGCGCGCCTCGAGCGGCGCTGCCCGGCCCCCGGCGCCGGCGCGCGGCGGGGCGGAGACGAGGTTGATCGTGCCGCCGATCGAAGAGCCGCCGAAGCCGGTCGGGCTCGTCCCCCGGAAGACCTCGATCCTGTCGATGTCCGAGACGGGAACGTCGGAGAGGTCGGCGGTCCCCGACCAGGCGTCGTTGAGGGGGACGCCGTCGAGGTAGAACTGCACCTGGGTCGACGACGACCCCCTGATCGAGACCGCGGCGGGGCTGCCGAGTCCGCCCCAGCGCCTCACCCGCACGCCGACGGCCCGCGCGAGAAGCGCGGCGGCGTCCTCGACGCGCCCGCGGCGCGGCCCGAGCTCGATCAGCTGCACGAACCCCGTCCGGTTGAAGAGGGCATCGTCAGGTCTGATCCGCGTCGCCTCGACGACGATCTCGGGGGCCCAGAACAGGGTGTCGAGAAAGTCGCTCCGGCGCTCGCCGCCTCCGCCCCTCGCGGGCGCCGGGCGTTCATCCGGGAGCGCCGGAGCGGACCGGAGCAGCAACGCGGCGACGAGGAGCGCGATCGCCATCGACGCGCGCATCGAACGCGAACGGAGTTTGTCGGCGTCTGTCGGGACCATACGGTTCTCCGGTCCGCCCGCCGGCGGCGACATATCGGATACGAAGGGGATAGCTCAGGAGGGCGTAAAAAACCCTCCGGCCTCGTCGTGAGAGCCGGAGGGTATCGTCACCACTCCCTATCCTCTCATTCCTCGAAGAGGGCCAGGGACATCGTCTCCAGGCAGGTATCCTGGCTTACGGCCCGGTCGTCTCACCCGGCCGATCACAGTGGCGGGTCCGCGAGGGATTCTCACCCTCTTCCCCTGTCGCGCCTCGTCGAGGCGCCTGGAGCTATGTTCTCGAAGACGGAGTGTAGGCCGTTCCGCCTTCGCTGTCAACTCCGAATCAGCCGGCCTGCTTCTCGGCCTGCTTCTTCAGCTTGTCGTTCGCCATGATGGCGATCTCGACGCGGCGGTTGGCCTGCCGGCCCTCGACGGTCTCGTTGTCGGCGATCGGCTGCGCCTCGCCGTACCCCATGATCGTGAAGCGGGTCGCGTCGACCTGCTGGAGCGAGAGGTAGTTCGACACCGACTGGGCCCGGCGCTTCGACAGGTCGAGGTTGTAGTCGTCGGGGCCGGTCGCGTCGGTGTGACCCTCGATGAGGATGTTGGTGTCCGCGTACTTGTTGAGGACCCCGGCGAGGTTCGTCAGGTTCGTCTGCGCCTCGGCCCGCAGGTCGGACTTGTCCACGTCGAAGAGGATCCCCGAGTCGAAGGTGATCTTGATACCCTCGCCGATCCGCTCGACGCGCGCCCCCTCGAGGTCGCGCTGGATCTCGGCCGCCTGCTTGTCCATGTAGTTGCCGATGTACGCCCCGGCAGCGCCGCCGACCGCGGCGCCGATGATCGCGCCGGTCGCCGTGTTGCCGGACTGCTTGCCGATGATCGCGCCGGCGGCGCCGCCGATCGCGGCGCCGGTGATGGCGCCCTTCTCCGTGCCCGACAGGCTCGCGCACCCGACCAGCGAGAGCGAGAGCGTGCAGACGAGCAGGAGCGAACAGATCTGTCTCATACCGGACCTCCCTGTGTTGCGGCTCATTGCCGCGCGGCCCGGATGCCGCGCGGACGGACGACAGTATACGCCGGTCGGGCTCAGTCGTCCAGCCGTAGTTCGTCACCGTTTCAAGTGCTTGTGCCCTGTGAGGATCCGGGCGGCGACGTCCGTACGCTTTTCCTTCGGCAGGGAGCAGGCCGGACCGCCTCCGCGTCCCGTCTTATCACAGCAGCAGGGCCGCCAGCCCGAAATAGAACAGAAGCGTAAAGATATCCGCGAGCGCCAGTGTCACCGGGCCCGCGGCGATCTTGGGGTCGAGCCTCAGCGCATGCAGGAGCGCCGGCACGGTCAGGCCGAAGATGCTGGCCGAACAGAGCGCCAGCATGATGCTCGCTCCGATGGAGAAGCCGGTGATCGCGGATCCGCGCCAGAGCCACGCAAGCGAGCCGACGACGGCGCCGCATGCGGCGCCGAGCAGGAGCGCCGTTCCCGTTTCGCGGCGAAGCGCGCGCAGGTACCATCCGAAAGTCGGCCGGGCCGATCGCAACGCCTGGATCGTCACCGTCATGGACTGGATGCTCACGCTTTCACCCAATCCCAGAACGAGCGTGAGAAAAAACGCGAGCACGATGCTCCCCGTTATCGTCATCTCGAATACGCTCGCCAGCAGGGCTGCGATCATCCCGCACGCGATGGTCGCGATCAGCCAGGGGAACCGATACCGGAACGCCCGCGTCGGCGACGCGCCGCGAACCTGCCATATCCGGAAACCGATCGATTCGAACAGCGCGTCGGTCCGTTCCCTCTCGGCGATGTCGAACGCCTCCTCGCTGAGCAGGGTTACGTCAACGACGCCGGCTACCCGTTTCGACTCGTCGATAATCGGAAACGCGAGGAACTTGTACAACACGAACGCCTCGCACGCCTGCAGCACCGTGGCGGTGTGCGGCAGGGCGCTCACGCGGGCTAGCTTCAGGTCCGACAGGTGCATCTCAAGAGGGGCCGTCAGCAGGCGGCGGGTCGGCAGGACGCCCGAAAGACGATCTTCCGCGTCCACAAGATAGAAATAAACGATCTTCTCGCCGATGCCGCGCCTGCGGATGTCGTCCAGGGCCTGCCGGACGGTGAGATCCTCGTATAGCGTCGCCGCGTCCGTGCGCGCAAGGGTGATGACCGGCTGATCGAGACGCTCTGTATCACGCTTCATCGTGCAAGACTTCCTGCGGCGCGAAAGCGGCCCGGCGCATTCCGGACCTCCGCCTCGCTGCCGGTTCCATTCTAGACGGCCGGAAGCGGTAAGGGGCAAGCATTATATTCGGCGTTGCGAATCGGCCGTCCCTCTCAGCGATCTCCCTCCGGCGCCGATCCGGTCACGAGGCTTCTGCGGACGACCGTCTCCTCGCCGTAGGCGACCGGTATCTGCCAGACGTTGAAGATCGCCCGGGCGATCGAGTCGACCTGGGCGCGGTTAAAGTACCACAGGGGCATCCCGAAGTGGACGCTCGGGGCGGCCACGCATCCCGGCGGGGAGGGGACGACCCCCGCGTACCGGGTGTGCCAGAACGCGATCGGCTGTTCGTTGAGCACGGAGCGCGTGTTCATCGAGACCTGCCGGTAGAGCGGATGGAAGCATCGCTGGGAGGACTTGTTGATCATCCTCATGTAGTACCAGGTGTCGTAGAGCTCGACGAAGTGGAACCCGCCGTCCGCCGGATCGAAAAAGTACCCCGGCGCGGTCACCTGCTCCCACAACTCGAGCTTTTTCGGGAATCCCTCCATCAGGGCGACGACGGGATCGTAGCGCTCGAGGACCGCGTGGTGCAGACCGTCGAACTCCCGGGAACGGACGGGCACGTACGGTTTGATGACCCCCTCGACCTTGTCGATGACCGTCACGCAGAAGTCGCGGTACGCCATCGTGCCGGCGCCGGTGGTGTCGCTGCAGTTCGTGCTCGCCCCTCCGAACTCGCAGCGGATGTAGTTCGGGAAGATCTGCCCCGCCTTCAGGTACATGACCGCGGCGAGCCCGCCGCTGCGGTGCCCCTCGCCCTCGGTCCACAGGTGCCCGCCGTAGGCGAGATAGTAGGGGAGGTAGTTGAGGTTGAGCTGCGTCGCGGAGCCCTCCGGCGTGTACTTGACGAGCTTGTTCCAGTAGCTTCCCGCCTCCGGGTCGTACGCCCGCGAGTACGTCCAGATGACGTTGCGGTATTTCCAGATCAGATCCATCGGCGGCGGATAGTAGTGGTTTTCAAGGACATCGTAGACGTCCTGGCCGGGATCGAAGTTCTCCGCCATGAGGAGGATGTCCATCCAGAACCGGTCGTGCTCGCTCTCGCGGGGGAAGGCGTAGAGTTGCGAGGCGAACTCGCTCGACGGCATGTCGTCGATCCAGAGCACGTCGCGGGTCATCACGACGGGTATGATGTCCACCTGTATCGTGCCGAGGGTCCTCGTGCCGAGATTGTCGGTCGCCTCGATGTAGAGCGTGTGCACCCCCGAGTAGAATGTCTGGGGGACGGCCGAGAGGATGTAGGGGTTGGAGGCGCAGGCCCAGTCGCCGGGATTGTTGAGATCCTCGACATCCCATCCGTAGCGGTATCCCGACACGACTCCCCCGTAGCTGCTCGCGTCCGCCGTCCATCTGAAGCGCATGAGAAACCCCGGCGGGACGTCGAACTGCTCTCCCCGCATGTCGACGCCGAGGAACGAGAAGCTTCCCATGTACGGCTCCCGGACGACGAGGAGCGGGCCGGTCGGAGTCATCGGCATGAAATGGCGGATGTTGGTCCTCTTGCTGAAGACCGACGAGACGGCTCCCGCGTCGTCCTTGGCCTGGACGACGAAGGCGTAGGAGGAATTCCCCGTGAGCAGCTCGTCGTCTCCGATCACGGTCATCTGCCCCGAATCGCCGGGGTGGTGGTACCAGTACCACCGCGACCAGAGATGCTCGTACCTCTCGGGGTTCGCGTTGAGGTCGACCTCGAGCGAAGAAGAGTACGGCATGTGCAGAAATCGGACCGAGTCGACCTCCTGGTAGTTCCACGGCTGGTCGATCGGGTCCTTGCCGTACCATCTGAAGGTCGTGATCATGCTGAACCGCTGCGCTCCGAGATCGGGGTTCGTCGTCATCTTGGGATAGCTGATGTAGACGTTCGGCGCCAGCGTATAGGCGGTGAACGACCGGAACGCCGTCTCGGAGACCGCCCCCCGGTCGTCGACCGCGCGGATGAAGAAGGTATGTGTCTTCTGGAACTTGCCGTAGAGAGACTGGTTGATGACGACGCTCGTGTCATAGTCGTCCGCCGTCATGATCAGGGCGCTGTCGGTGCTGACCGTCCTCGTCCATTTTTCGGGCCCGGTGGTGTCCGCCGGATGGAACCCGATCGGGTCTCCGTCGACGACGGCGATCTCGTAGTGATCGATCGCTCCGTCGCCGTCCTCGCCGAGCCAGAAGAAATGGACCGAATAGCAGGTCGTGTCCCCCTCGAGGGGGCCGTTCGACAGGTAGACGACGGGGGGCTCGTTCCCGCGCATCTCGCCGAGGTACTCGTCGGCCGAGCACCCCGCGGCCAGCACGGCCGCGGCCAGCAGGGCCGCGCGAGCGCGCCGCGCCGCGTGCGTACGCGGCGTTCCGCGTCCGGCGGCGGGGGAGGATGTGCATGCGCAAGCGCGTTCTTCCATGTCGCTCCTCACCGGATGACGGTGAACTTGCCGATCGTGCGGGGGAATCTTCCGTCGCCGGGTTCTATGTTGAACAGATAGACGCCGCTCGTGACGTCCTGGCCGTTTCGCGAGAGCAGGTTCCACGGCGCCGTGCCGTTCCCCTCGCTGCCGTCGTGATGGATCGTCTGCACGAGATCCCCGGCGATCGTGTAGATGCGGATCGTGCTGGGGCAGGCCGGCAGGTTGCGGAACTCGCACCTGAGCCCGGTCGCGTCGGCGTTGTTCGGCTCGAGGCTCCACGGCGCCATCGATCCCGCCGTGACGGGGTTCGGCACGACGAAGACATCGTGCCGGTCGAACGAATCGAGGTCCTGCGCGTCGGAGCGGGCTCTCACGTGGAGGAAGTTCGCCGCCGGTGAGGCGAAGCGCCCCGGCCCGGAGGGTATCCCGTCCCGGTACGCGTGGTCGTACGATACGACGGAGTAGAAGTAGGGCAGGCCGTTCTTCGCCTCCTCGTCGACGAACCGGTAATACCGCTTGCCCCCCGGAAAGCCCAGACGGCGCCGCGCGATCGACTCGATCGTGTCGCACTCCTCGGGGCTCAGACCCGGAGGGCAGGGAACCGAATCGAGGGGGAACCGGATCAGCGTCGCCTGGAACCCTTCGATCAGCTCCTCGCGCCAGGGGAGGGCCTTCAGCGGATCGTAGATCCACCCGCCGCCGTCCTCTGGGAAGGCGAACGGCCTGTCGGGGGAGAGGCCGTTGACAAGGTCGCGCGAGTCGAGCAGGCTCCACAGCTCGTCGGCCGGCCCCGTCTCCTCGGTCGTTCCCAGAGGCCGGTGCCAGTCGTCGGCCCGCCAGACCTGGTACCCCTCGAAATCCCGGAGGAGGGAGACCGGATCGGGGGTGACCTCGCTGAAGTCGTCCCAGTAGATCTCCACCGCGCCGTCGCGCGGCACGAGGCGCATGTGCGGCGGCGCGGGGGCGGAGCCGGTGATCCAGTGGAGGTTGTGCTCCTTCCCGTCGATGCCGGTCTGATAGAAAACGAGATCGACGTCGTTCCTGCGGTAGCAGGTCGTCGGTCCCCGGAAGCGGTTCATCTCGATGGAGCAGTCCATGTTGCTCCAGCAGGTATCGCCCTTGACGACATCCACCACGTCGAGGTCGGTTCCGTTGCAGGGATCGGGGTCCCAGTCCTTGAGTTCGCCGACCATCGGCGATTCCAGGCCGTTGACCCCCGTTCCGGGGTCGCCGTCGAGGTCGTACCAGACCCCTTCCCAGACCTTCTGGGCCGCCGCCGCGTGGTCGAGCATCTCGTCCATGGTCTCTCCGGCAACGAAGGCGAAATCCACGAAGATCGAGCTCCCCGGCGCCAGGTACTGGAACGGGCCGGCGCTGACGAGGATCCGGTAGTCGGCCGGGGTGCTCGGGTTTTCGTCGATCACGCCCGAGGAGAGGACCTCGTACCGCTCGAAGTCGTTCGTCGGGTCGCCGCCGCTGATATACGGCAGCATCCCCCTGAAGGTCCGGAAGGCGTGCACCCGGCTTTGAGACCCCGGGAAGAAGGGGAGGCCGCCGGAACCGTTCGGATCGGTCGAGTACCCCAGCAGGGTGATGCCGAAGTACGAGGTCGTCGCCCCGTTGTCCCCGTCTGCGTCGTAGACGTAGGCCACCCGGACGTCGATCGGGATCTCCGCCTCTCCCTTCCTCGCGCACCTCTGGCCGGTCCAGTACCCGACGAGGTCGTCCATGTGATAGCTGCCGTGCAGGCGCGAGCCCGCGTCGACGTCGGCGTAGATCCCCACATAGAGCGACGTGAGGAATGTGTTGCCGACGTTGTCTATCCAGTATCTGGCGCCGACGAAGTCCTCGAACTCCTCCTCGCCCCACTGGTAGGTCTCCTGCCGTATGCGGATCCCCATCGGCTCGTGCTCGGGCCAGACGATCCGGCTCTGCGGCTGGTCGTCGCTGAACCAGCAGGAGAACATCTGCGTGCCGATCGCGGCGAAGTCCTCGTCGATCTTCCCGTCGCCGTCGTCGTCGCGGCCGTTGAGCCAGTCCTCGTCGACGAGGCCGTCTTCGTCGTCATCGGCCGACCCGGGGAAGCGGCCGCCCCGCCGGTCGCCCTCGTAGGAGCGGTAGATCGTGTCGCGGGGATCGTTCGGGGGATACCACTCGGTCTCGGGATATCCCGTCGTGACGAGGGGGATGCCGTTCTTCTCGGCGCCGACCCAGATCCCCGCGGCGTAGAGGTACTCGATCCCCGAGCCGGCGGGATACTGAGCGGAGGGCACGTCCGCCATCGGGTATCGGCTCTTCGGCAGGGAGCCGAGGAACCCCCAGTTGGTGACGTTCATGTGGAGGCTGCCGACGTTGTGAACGAAGTCGCCGTTCAGGGTGACGGCGCCCTCCGGCAGACGGAC
>JAQVGR010000043.1 GCA_028696635.1 Candidatus Krumholzibacteriia bacterium
TTCCTTCCCTTTCCTGCGCAGCCCCGCTCACCAGAGCGAGGCGACCGTCTTCGCGTCGAGCGCCCTGACCGTCTCTACGAGGAGCTTCACCGCGCCGTCGAAATCCTTCCGGTGCACGATCCCCGCCGCGCTGTGTATGTGCCGCGCGGGGATCCCCATGACGAGCGTCGGCACCCCCGATTCGTTGAGGTGGATCCGTCCGCCGTCGGTCCCGCCGTACGGGACCGCGCTGAAATGATACGGGATGCGCGCGCGGTCCGCGACGCCGGCGACCAGGTCGCGCAGCTTCGTGTTGGGGATCAGCGTGGCGTCGTATACGCAGATCGAAACCCCCGCTCCGAGCGCCTCGGGGCTTCCCTCGGGGGCGCCGGGAAGGTCCTGGGCGATGCTCACGTCGACGGCGATGCAGACGTCGGGATCGACGCTGCGCCCGCTCGTGACCGCTCCGCGGATACCGACCTCCTCCTGCACCGTTCCCACGCCGTAGACGCACCCGGGGATCTTGAGGCGGGAGATCCTTCGCAGCGCCTCGACGACCGCCGCGCATCCTATCCGGTCGTCCCAGGCCTTGGCGAGGAACGTCTTCCCTCCGTCGAGCGGGGTGAACGGGCAGACCGGAACGACGGGATCGCCCGGCCTGATATGAAGGCTCTCCGGGTTCCGCCCGCCCCAGAGACCGACATCGATATAGAGATCCTTCGCCTTGACCGGCTTGTCGCGCTCGTCCTTGTCCATCGCGAACGGCGATTTGGAGGCGACCACTCCGGGGACGTCGCCTCTCGAGGTCCGGATGCGCACCGGCGTTCCGACGAGGTGGGGCGGCCACCACCCGCCGAGGGTGTTGAACCGCACGAACGAGCCGGTGAAATGCGACACCATCAGGCCCACCTCGTCCATGTGCGCCGCCAGCATGATCCTCGGCCGATCGGCGCCCCTCGAGAGCCGCCCGATGAACGAGCCGAGCCGGTCCCTGCCGACCTCGACGATCCCCTCGAGATGCCGTTCCATCAGCGCGAACACGTCGCGCTCCGCGCCGGAGACCCCCGCGGCCTCCGTGAACTCCCTCAGCAACAGCTCTATCCGGTCCATGCTCATCTCCTCGCCGCTCCCGCCCGCCTGCGGGCGAGGGACATCATGCAGATCCGCTCGACGAGCTCGTCGAACGGTATCCCCGCCCGTGCCGCGGCCATCGGCACGAGGCTCAGCTCGGTCATGCCGGGCAGGGTGTTGACCTCGAGGCAGTACGGCTCCCCTCCGTCCGAGAGCCTGAAATCGGCCCTCGCGTAGTCGCGGCATCCGAGCGCGCGCCAGGCGAGGACCGCCTCGCGCCTGATCCGGTCGGCGACCGGCGCGGGAAGATCCGCCGGCGCCTCGTAGCGGCTGGAGCCTTTCGTGTACTTGCGCCGGTAGTCGTAGAACCCGCCCTCGGGGACGATCTCCACCAGCGGCAGGGCCTCGCCGTCGAGCAGCGCCGCGGTGATCTCGCGGCCGGGGATGTACCGTTCGACGATGATCCGGTCATCGTACGCGAGCGCCTGCTCGAGCGCCGCGCCGAGCCCCGCCGCCTCGGGGACGTACGAGAACCCGACACTCGATCCCTGGCAGTTCGGCTTGAGGACGACGGGGAAGCCGATCCCCGTCTCGATGCGCTCGCGCACGAGGCGCACATCCCTCACCTCGTCGGAGGCGAGGATCAGATGAGGGGCAGTCTGCACCCCGGCGTCCCGGAAGAGGACCTTCGCGCGGTCCTTGTTCATCGCCAGCGCGCTGCCGAGCACCCCCGTCCCCGTGTAGGGTATGCCGGCCGTCTCGAGCAGGGCCTGCACCCGGCCGTCCTCTCCGGCGCCGCCGTGCAGCCCGATGAATGCGACGTCGGCCTCGAGCATCCTGGGCAGGCGCAGCCAGTCGAACCTCCGCCCGGGGGGCAGCGGGGGGATCTCCCCGGCGGGCAGCTCGCCGATCACCGCCCGGCACGAGTCGGTCTGCTCCTCCGCGGGGAGCGCCGGGTCGACGGAGCACACGTCGTGCCCCCGGCGCCGCAGCGCCTCCACGACGGCCTGCCCGCTGACCAGGGAGACGTCCCGCTCGGGAGAGTCGCCGCCCATCAGAACCGTGACCTTCAGAGCGTTGTTTCTTCTCATCGTCCTTCCCGTTCTCCGGCTGCCCGCGCCCCGTCCCGGAGCGCCCGGGCGACATCCTCCCTCCCGCGGAGCAGGAGGATCGACGTCAGGTCGGGGCCGTGCGTCAGGCCCGTCACCGCAGCGCGCACCGGCATGTACAGATCCTTTCCCTTCCGCCCGTACCGCTTTCCCGCGCCGGAGAGGATAGCGCGGATCGCCTCCGGCGACCAGTCGGGCGCCGCCTCGATCTCCCCGGCGAGCCCCTTGAGCAGATCTCCCGCCCCGCGGAGCGCTTCGAGCGCCCCGTCATCGCGGCCCGGGATCCCGGGCATGAACGGGGCCGCCGCGGCGGCGATCCCCGAGAACGACGGCAGATCCTCGCAGAGGATATCGAATATCCGCGACAGCGCCTGCCTGTCGTAGCGCTCCCGCGCCCCTGCGGGGAAGAAGGGGAGCGCCTCCTCGAGCCATCGCGCCGAGCCGCCGGCGCGTATGTGCCGGGCGGATATCCAGTCGAGCTTCGCCTCGTCGAAGATGCTCGGGCTGTCCGACACCCGCGCCAGATCGAACTCGGCGACGAGATCCTCCATCCCGAGGATCTCGCTCTCCCCCTTCGTCGACCAGCCGAGGAAGGCGAGATAGTTGACGATCGCCTCCGCCGGATAGCCCCGGTCCCGGTAGTCGCCCACGCTCGGCGCGCCGTGCCGCTTGCTCAGCTTGGCGCGGTCTGGCCCGAGGATCAGCGGGATGTGCGCGAAGCGTGGCATCGGCATCCCGAGCGCCTCGTAGACGAGAACCTGCCGGATCGTGTTCGACAGGTGCTCGGCCCCGCGGATCACGTGCGTGATCTCCATCAGCGCGTCGTCGACCGCGGCCGCGAAGTTGTATGTCGGCATCCCGTTCGAGCGCAGGATGACGAAATCGCCGACCATCCTCACGGGGAACTCCACCGCGCCGCGCGCGATGTCATCGACGGTTCTCGCGCCGCCGGACGGCACGACGAAGCGTATGCTCTCCGCTCTCCCCTCTTCGCGCCGGCGCCGCCTGCCGGCTTCGTCGAGGGCGCGGCAGGTCCCGTCGTACTGCGGGGGCAGCCCCGCGGCGAGCATGGCGGCGCGCTTGCGGTCGAGCTCCTCGTCGGAGCAGAAGCACGGATACGCGGCGCCTGCGGCGACGAGCCGTTCCGCCATCTCCCGGTAGATCCCGGCGCGCTCCGACTGGCGGTAGGGGCCGCGCGCACCGTCCGTCCCCGGCCCCTCGTCCCACTCGAGCCCGAGCCACCGCAGGTCCTCGAGCATCGCCGTCTCGAGATCGCCGCTCGAACGCTCGAGATCGGTGTCCTCGATGCGGAGGACGAAGACGCCCCCTTCGTGGCGGGCGAAGAGCCAGTTGAACAGCGCCGTGCGGGCGCCGCCGATATGCAGGCGGCCGGTCGGGCTCGGGGCGAACCTGACCCTGACCCGGCTCATCGGCGCTCCCCTTCCGGAGCGGATACGCCCCCGCCGCCGGCGCGCTCGATCAGCGCGACGGCGCTCGCCGCCACCGCCCGCCCCTCGCCGACGGGACCGAGCCCCTCCCCCCGCGTCGCCTTGACGCCGATCTGCCCCGGATCGACTCCGAGCGCGCGCGCCATCGCCCCGGCCATCGCGCCGCGGTAGGGGGCGAGCGTCGGCCGCTCGGCGTGCACGACGCAGTCGGCGTTCACGAGCCGGTATCCGCGCTCGCGCAGCATCGCCCCGACCCGTTCGAGAAGCGCGAGGCTCGAGATCCCCCGGAACTCCTCCGTCTCGGGGAAGTGCATCCCGATGTCTCCGAGCGCCGCGGCGCCGAGGAGCGCGTCGCAGAGCGCGTGCACGAGGGCGTCGGCGTCGGAGTGGCCCAGCAGCCCCAGCGGATGCTCGATGCGCACCCCGCCGAGGACGAGGGGCCGTCCCTCGACGAGCGGGTGTATGTCGTATCCGATACCGATGCGCATCTCGCCGCGCGGCTGCCGCCGCCGTCACTCCCCGCTCTGCGGCGGCGCAGGGGCGACGCCGAGAAACCCGGCCACTATCTCGAGGTCGTCCTTGACGGTCACCTTGATGTTCCGGCGCTCCCCCTCGACGACCTTTACCGGCATCCCGGCGGCCAGCACGAGGGAGCTCTCGTCGGTGGCTCGAAGCCCCGAGTCGCGGGCTTGCTCGAAGGCCTTTCGAAGCACCGCGGCCCTGAACCCCTGCGGGGTCTGTATCCCGACGACGCGCTCGCGGGGCACGATCGCCTCGAGATCCTCGTCGCGGATCCTGCCGAGGGTGTCGGTCGCCTGCAGCGCGGGGACCGCGGCGCCGGCCTGGAGGGTCGCCTCGACGACCCGCCCGACGAGGGCGGCCGTGAAACAGGGGCGCGCCGCGTCGTGGACGAGCACGATCCCGGCCCCGCCCGCCTCCGAGAGCCCGATCTCGACGGATTCCTGGCGTGTCTCCCCCCCGGCGATCACCGCGGCCGAAAGGTCGGGGATCTCCCGATCGAGCTGCTCCCGCGCGGTCTGCTCCCATCCCTGGGGGACCATGACGATGAACCGGTCGATCGCCGCGCCGGCCCGGAGCCCCTCGATCGACCAGACGAGCAGCGACCTTCCGCCGACGGGATAGAACGACTTGGGCATCTCGCGGCCGAACCGGATCCCCCTGCCGGCGGCCGCGACGAGACAGACTATCCGATGCTGCTGCATATGTCCGTGACTCCCCCGGCGCCCGCGCGCCGCGACGGCGGGGGCCGCCGTCAGAAGATCTCCACCTTGAGATATTTCTTCGGATTCTCCCTGATATCGGTCACGAGCCCGTCAAGACTGGTGATCGCCGACTCGAGACGGTCGAGCAGCTCCCGGTCGCTGAGCAACGCCCCCATCGTGTTGTCCCCCGATTCGAGGCGCGCGGAGATCCTGCCGAGCGCGGCGGTGACCTCTTCGATCCGCTCGACGAGAGCGGGGAGCCGCTCACCGGCGCTCGCCAGGCCGGCGAGCATGGTGTCGACCCCGCTCTCGTTGCGCGCGAGCAGGGAATCGAGCCGCAGGGCCGAGTTGCCGAACGATCTCGCCCCGGCCCGCATCTGGGGCGAGGTCTCCTCGAGGAGCGCCCGCAGCTCCTCGCTCGCATCGGCGAGGTTCCCGATGGTGCGCCTCAGCTCGTCCCCCTCGCCGAGCGCTCTGGCGATCGCCTGTATATCGTTCATGAGGCCTCGCAGGTCCTCCATCACCTTGCCCATCGACGCGAGCGCCTCGGAGATCCCCGGATCGTATACGCCGTTTATGATCGCCCCCGGCTCGAGGATGACCTCGGAGCCGCCGACGATGATCGTCACGATCCGTTCGCCCATGATCCCGAGGGTCTGCAGGACGACCTTCGAGTCCTCGGGGATCTTCGTGCCTGCGTCGATCTTCATCGTGACGATCACGTCGCGCTCGCGCAGGACCACGCCGGCGACCTCGCCGCGCTCGACGCCGTTGACATTGACCGCGTCCCCCGCGTCGATGCCCCCCACCATGGGGAAGACCGCGTGGATCTCGTACCGCTCGCCGCGGAGCTTGAAATCCTCGAGCCACATCATCCCGACCGCGAAGACCACCACGCCGACGAAGACGGTGAAGCCGACCTTGAGCTCGAGAGCCTTGTATTCCATCTGCATCTCCCCTGTCTCTGACCGGCCGCCGCCGCGAGCCGGGCCCCCGGCCGCGCCGTTTCCCTCAGACGGCCCGGATCGGCCCTTCGGCGCGTCCCTCTATGAACTGCCGCACCGTCTCGTCGCCGGTGCGGGCCGTCTCCTCGGGGGTTCCCGAGAAGATGATCCTGCCTTCGTGCAGCATCGCGAGCCGGTCGCCGACCTTGTACGCGCTCTTGATGTCGTGGGTCACCACGACCGAGGTGATGTCGAGCTCCTTCTGCAGGCTCCTGATCAGGACGTTGATCACGTCCGCCATGATCGGGTCCAGGCCGGTCGTCGGCTCGTCGTACAGGACCACCTGCGGATCCATCACGACCGCCCGCGCGAGCCCCACGCGCTTCTTCATCCCGCCGCTGAGCTGGGCCGGGTACATGTCCCAGACGTCGGGCAGCCCGACGAGCCGCAGCTTGTCGAGGGCCGTCCGGCGGATCTCCTCGTCGGTCATCGCGGAGTGCTTCACCAGGGGCAGCGCCACGTTCTCGCCGACCGTCATCGAGTCGAACAGCGCCGCGCCCTGGAACAGCATACCAAAGTGCATGCGCATCTCGAACAGGCTTTTTCTGCCGAACTGCGTGATGTCCTCGCCGTGAAAGAGGATCCGCCCCTCGTCGGGCCGGATCAGCCCGGTGATATGCTTGAGGAGGACGCTCTTCCCGCAGCCGCTGCGCCCGATGATCACGAGCGTCTCGCATGCGCCGATGGAGAGGTCGATGCCGCCGAGGACCTCCTGGCGGCCGAACCGCTTGCGGACCCCCCGCAGCTCGATGATCGGGCCGGAGCACTGTTCGTTCATTCCCTGTCCCTCGGGCCCGCCGCCCGTCCGGCCCGCCGGCGCTCCGGGAGCCGGCCCCGCGTCAGTTCGGCGCGAAGATGACGCGGAAGATCAGGAAGGCGAGCAGGTAGTTCGAGACGAGGATCAGCAGGCACGAGGAGACGACGGCGCGCATCGTCGCCACGCCGACCCCCTCGGCCCCTCCCTTCGTCATGAATCCGTTGTAGCACCCCATGAAGGCGATGATGTATCCGAACACGAAGGTCTTGATCAGGCCTCCGACGAGGTCCTGGTACCTGAACAGGAGGCGCAGCCCGCTCTCGAAGGTGTTGTAGCTCACGCCGACGGCGAGCTTCGCCACGACCATACCGCCGACGATCGCGAGGAAGTCGGCGAATACCGTCAGCACGGGGAGCATCAGGGTGGCAGCGGCGATCCGCGGAAGCACGAGGTACTCGACCGGGTCGATCGCGATCATCTCCATCGCGTCGATCTGCTCGGTCACCTTCATCGTGCCGAGCTCCGCGGCGATGGCCGCGCTCACCCGTCCTCCGACGACGAGGGCCGTGAGCACCGGGCCGACCTCGAGGGTGACCGACTTGCCGACCACCGCGCCGAGGTAGTACAGCGGGACGTACCCCTGGAACTGGTAGGCCGCCTGGACCGACGTGACCGCTCCGACGAAGACGGATGTGACCAGCACGAGCGGTATCGAGCCGATGCCGATCGTCTCCATCTGGACGAACGTGTTGCCGATGTTCCTGAATATGAGGTGGCCCTGCTGGAGGACGCGCCAGAAGAGCAGGGACACGCCGCCGATCTCCTCGATGAAGTCGAGGATGAACCGGCCGAGGATGATCAGTACCCTCACGATCCGCCTCCCCCGCCGCGCCGCCCGGCCGGGCCCGCGGGGCTAGAAGACGACGTCGGCCTCCGACACGTGCGAGGTGTCGAGCGACCGGAACCTCGTGTACTGCTTCTCGAATATCAGCGGCACCATCCCCGTCGGGCCGTTCCGCTGCTTGCCGATGATCAGCTCCGCCTTCCCCTCCTTATCCGGGTCCCCCGGATCGTAGAACTCCGGGCGGTACAGGAAGAGGACGAGGTCAGCGTCCTGCTCGATGGCGCCGGACTCCCGCAGGTCGGAGAGCATCGGCCGCTTGTCGCCGCCGCGCGATTCCACCGCGCGCGAGAGCTGGGACAGCGCGACGAGCGGGACGGCCAGCTCCTTGGCCAGCGCCTTCATCGAGCGGGAGATCGACGAGATCTCCTGCTGCCGGTTCTCGATCCGCTCGTTGGTGCGGGCGAGCTGGAGATAGTCGATCACGATCAGCGCGATGTCGTACTCGGCCTTCAGCCGGCGCGCCCGCGCCCGCATGTCGAGCGTCGAGATGGCCGGCGTGTCGTCTATGAAGATCGGCGCCTCCGAGAGCAGCCCCGCCGCGTTGGTGAGCCGCTCGATGTCCTTCGCCGAGGTGAAGCCGCGGCGCACCCTCTGCGCGTCGACCTGCGCCTCGGAGCAGAGCAGCCGCTGGACGAGGAGCTCCTTGGACATCTCGAGGCTGAAGATAGCGACCGGCCGGCGCCCCTCGAGGGCGACGTGCTGGGCGATGTTCAGGGCGAAACTCGTCTTTCCCATCGAGGGCCGTCCGGCGATGATGACGAGATCGCCCGGGTGGAATCCCGCCGTGTACTTGTCGAGATCGATGAACCCCGTCGCCAGCCCGGTGATGCTCTCGCGCGTCTCGTGCACGCGCTGGATCTCCTCGAACCGTTCCTTGAGCACGTCCTTGACGTGCAGGAACCCCTGGCTGATCCGCGATTCGGAGACCCGGAAGATCTTCTGCTCCGCCTCGTCGAGGATCGTGTCCGCGTCCGACTCGGCGCGGTAGCACTCGCGGGCGATCTCGGACGAGGCGCCGATCAGCTGCCGGAGCATGTGCTTGTCGAGAACTATCTTCGCGTAATACTCGATGTTCGCCGCGCTCGGCACGCTGTCGACGAGCTCGGCGAGGTAGGCGATCCCGCCGGCCGAATCGAGGTCTCCGGACTTGCGCAGCTCCTCGGCGAGCGTCATCGCGTCTATCGGCTCGCGCCGCATGAACAGCGCGATCATGGCCCGGAAGATCCGTCCGTGCGCCGGATGGTAGAACGACTCGGGCCTGACGATCTCGACGGCCCGCGTCGCCGCCTCCTGGTCGAGCAGTATACCGCCGAGAACGGCGCGCTCCGCCTCGACAGCCTGCGGAGG
>JAQVGR010000044.1 GCA_028696635.1 Candidatus Krumholzibacteriia bacterium
GCGCTCGACGAGGAGCCGTTCCCGGCCGCTCTCCGGCCGGATGCGGTGATCGAAGTGGGCGGCGGCGAGGGCGAATCCCGCCCCGGGGGCGAGATCGCGGAGGATCTCGAGCATCGCCATCGAGTCGGGCCCGCCGGAGACCGCGGCGAGGACGGTCGTCCCGCGCGCGATGAGGCGGTGCGCCCCGATCCAGTCCAGCGCCGCGACCTGACAGTTCATGGAAAAACTCTCTCTGGAAGTTATGCCGGCCAGCAGATCTGGTGGCGGTGCAGGGATTTGAACCCCGGACACGCGGATTATGATTCCGCTGCTCTAACCAGCTGAGCTACACCGCCACACACGAATGAAACATAGTATACAAAATGAGCGGGATGTCAAGCGAAAAGGGGGGCTTCATAAGGGGAAGGCGTTGATATGAAACGAGTTTCCCGGATCGGCCCCCGTCCCCGGTTTCCCGATAGTCCTTGCCCGGTGCGGGATCGTCTGTTATAGATAGACAGTGCATTTTCAAGGAGAGGCCGTGTGAAGGTGCTCGACGAGACGGCCGTCCCCGCCGGAAGCCTCGACGGCAGCACTGTCGTCGTGCTGGGGTACGGCAACCAGGGACGGCCCCAGGCGCTGAATCTGCGCGACAGCGGGTGCGAGGTGCTCGTCGCCGCGCGGGCGGGGGGCGAGGGGGCGGAGCGCGCCGCACGGGACGGTTTCTCCGTGCTCGATCCCAGGGCGGGAGCGGAAGCGGCCGACGTCCTGATGATGCTCGTCCCGGACGAGGTCCAGGGAGCAGTCTTCGCGGAAACGGTCCGCGGCAGGCTGCGTCCCGGCTCGGCGCTGTGCTTCGCGCACGGATTCGCCGTCGCCTTCGGCGGGGTCAGCTCGCCGGAGCACGATATCGTCATGGTTGCGCCGAAAGGACAGGGGCGCAGGGTGCGCGAGGCGTACCTCGAGGGGACGGGGCTCCCCTGTCTGATAGCCGTCGAGCGCGACGCCACCGGCGGCGCGCGGCGGACCGCGCTGGGGATCGCCCGGGCGCTCGGCTGCCTGCGAGTCGGCGCGATCGAGACGTCGTTCCGCGAGGAGGCGGTCAGCGATCTGTTCGGAGAGCAGGCCGTGCTCGTCGGCGGCGTTCCCGCACTGGTCAAGAGCGCATTCCGGCTCCTCGTCGAGAAGGGATGCACACCGGAGGTGGCGTACTTCGAGTGCGTGCACGAGCTCAAGATCATCGTCGATCTCGTCGCGGAGCGCGGTTTCTCCGGCATGCGCCGCATGATCAGCGGGACCGCCGCGTACGGCGGCCTGAAGTACGGCGAGCGACTCGTCACGGAGGAGACCGTGCGCGAGATGCGGCGGCTCTATGATCGGATCGAATCGGGCGCATTCGCCGGCGACTGGCTCGACGAGGCGCGCCGGGGATGCGGTTCGCTCGAGGAGCTCATCGTGCTCGAGCGGGACGCAGATATCGAACGAACGGGAACACGGGTCAGGAAGCTCTTTCCCGGAGGCGACGGGGAAGCGGAGCCTGGAGGTCGACAATGAATGCAGTCAGAATGACGGCGGCGCTGTGCGCGCTGGCGCTGTGCGCGGCCGCGGCGGCCGGATGCGGCGGGAAGTCCGACAAGGCGGGGGAGGACGAGGCGTTCAGGGTCCCCGATACGCTGCTCTCCCCGCTGCAGTCGTTCCAGCTGACCAGGGACGACTACCATCCGGTCGACGGCGGCGTGATGGCGAACGATCGGATCGAGCTGCACTATCCGCCAGCGCAGTACGCGCAGTACCTCGCCGTCGAGATCTTCTCCGAGGCGATGCGGGGGTACGCGACGGTCAGGGAGCGGATCGGCCGCCCCTCGAACGCCCGGGTCGTCATCGTCGGGACGAAGGATCTTTCCGAGTACCGGTTCCTCACCCGCAAGGAGTGGTGGTACTACGCGGTCATCGAGGGAGACACGATCATCTGCGAGCCGCTCGACATCATGCGCAAGCGCTTCGATTCGGTCACCGACCGCTCGATCTCCGAGATCGGTCTGGCGCAGCGGATGGCCCAGATGGCCCTCGACCTCAAGTCGGCGGGCAGGATCCCCGTGTGGCTCCGCGAGGGAGCCGCATCGCATATCGCGAACGAGCGCCCCGTGCTGCGCGCGCAGATCGAGCAGTTCAGGAAGGAGCTCGACGGGTACCGGTTCGAGATCGAGGATCTCGAGCACACCCTTCGCGTCAACGAAGACATGATGCTCGCCCGTGCCGCGTTCTTCGTCTCGTTCCGGATGGTCGAGCGGCTGCTCGAACGGGCGACGATGGAGGATATAGTCGCCTTCGCGTCCCGGCTGGGGGAGGGGGTGCCGCTCGACGACGCGTCCCGGGAGTCGTTCGGCATGCCGTACGATCAGCTGATCGCCGCCGTGGCGCCGACCCATGTCTTCGACGGCGCCGGCGAGGTTCCCCGGCCTCCGGTGATGGGCGTGGACGATCACGACGGGCACTCGCATGACTGAGCAGCAGGTCCAGATACGGGTGCGGTTCGCGCCGAGCCCGACCGGGCACCTGCACGTGGGGGGAGCGCGGACGGCCCTCTACAACTGGCTCTATGCGCGCAAGACGGGAGGGGTCTTCGTTCTGCGGATCGAGGACACCGACGCGCAGCGCTCGACGGCGGAGTCGTACGAGGGGATCGTCCGGGGGATGCGCTGGCTCGGGCTCGACTGGGACGAGGGGCCGGATTGCGGCGGTGAGTACGGGCCCTACGTCCAGTCCGCCCGCGGGGTCCTGTACCATTCCGACGCCGGGCGGCTCGTGGACGAGGGAAAGGCGTACTACTGCTTCTGCACGGCGCACCGGCTCGAGGCGCTGAAATTCGAGCAGCGCGAGAGCCGCGACCAGATACGCTACGACGGGCACTGCCGCGATCTCGATACGGACGAGGTCGCCCGCCGTCTCGCCGCGGGGGAGCCGCACGTGATTCGGTTCCGGATGCCCGAGGGCGGAGAGGTCCGGTTCGACGACGTCGTTCGCGGCGAATTCACGATTGCGAACGAGGAGCTGGACGATTTCGTCCTCATCAAGTCGGACGGGCTGCCCACGTACAATTTCGCCGTCGTCGTCGACGACGCGAGGATGCGGATCTCGCACGTGATCAGGGGAGACGACCATCTCTCCAACACGCCGCGCCAGGTCCATCTCTATGCGGCGCTCGGGTACCCGCTGCCGAAGTTCGCCCACCTGCCGATGATACTCGGGGGCGACCGGACGCGCCTGAGCAAGCGCCACGGCGCCGTCTCCGTCGATTTCTACCGCGAGAACCACTATCTTCCCGACGCGATGGTCAACTACCTCGCCCTGCTGGGGTGGTCGTTCGACGACCGGCAGGAGCTCTTTTCCCGCCCGGCGCTGATAGAGAAGTTTTCGCTGAAGCGCGTCTCGAAGAACCCCGCGATGTTCGACAACGACAAGATGGAGTACATCAACGCAGAGCATTTCAAGCGGCTCGATCTGCTGCGCAAGACGCAGCTCGTCCACGAGCTCCTGCGGGAGCAGGGGTACCTGCCGGGGGATTTCGAAGTCGATTTCACCCGTCCGGTCGATCTCAAGCTCGTTCCGGGGACCCAGCCGGTCGCCGCGGGTGAATCTCAGGAGGGCGGCACACCCTCGAAGCAGTTCCACCGGCTGGCGATGATCGTGCAGATCATGGGGAACCGGCTCAAGCTGCTCCGGGACGCGCCGTCCCAGATCGGGTATTTCTTCAAGGATGAATTCCCCGTCGACAGGGACGCCTTCGAGAGGCATGTGCGCGGCGCCGGGGGCGCGCGGAGGCTGGCGCGGCTCGCCGACGCCCTCGAGGGGCTGCGGTACTTCGAGCGCGGCGCCGTGGAGGAGACGGTGCGGGCGTTCGCCGACGAGCTCGGTATCGAGGCGGGAGAGCTGATCCACCCGTGCCGGGTAGCCCTGACTGGAGGGACCGTCTCTCCCGACATCTTCTGGGTGATAGTCCTGCTCGGCAAGGCGAAGACGGTCGAACGGCTCAGGGGCGCTTCGGCCCGGGCGGGGGGCTGATTTCTTCAAAAGGATATTGCGCCAAAGTCGGGAATCGCTTAAGTTACTGCCTACGTACTGGAGAGTCGTCCAAAGGTAGGACAGCTGACTCTGGATCAGCCGATGGGGGTTCGAGTCCTCCCTCTCCAGCCATATTTGGAATAAAGCGGCCCCTTAGTCTAGTGGTTAGGACGCATGGTTCTCAGCCATGAATCAGGGGTTCGACTCCCCTAGGGGCTACCATATGGAAGCCCGGAGGCTCGATAGAGCTTCCGGGCTTTTCATATATATAGTCGATGTCGCCCCGGACGGCGGACCGCCGTCCTCACCTGAGGGGGCTTCAGCCGGAGCCGCCCGATGGGCGGCAACCGCCGGAGCTCGAGAATGTGGAA
The DNA here is from genome assembly GCA_028696635.1 of Candidatus Krumholzibacteriia bacterium. Lineage (GTDB taxonomy): Bacteria > Krumholzibacteriota > Krumholzibacteriia > Krumholzibacteriales > Krumholzibacteriaceae > JAQVGR01. The sequence continues at coordinate 4,413 of JAQVGR010000044.1, forward strand.
AACTCCTTTTCCACCTCGTCGCTGCCGCAGTCCGGGCAGGCGACGCTCTGGGCCGGGGAGAGGACCAGCTCCTCGAACCTGCGGCCGCATCTCCGGCATCTGAACTCAAACAGAGGCATCGTCGTTCCCCTTCGGCTGCCCCTCGCGGGGCGCCTCGTCGGCTTCCCCGGTCGCCTCGCGCCGGTCCCCGGCGCCGCAGACGGGGCCCATTCAGGTCGGCACCCCGAGACGCGGCAGGACAAGCCGCATCAGCACGAACCATGCTGCCAGAACGAGTATGATCCCCAGACCGTCTCTCATCGCAGCTCCTCGGCAGGGCGATCCCGGCTCAGGGAGTTCGGGACAAGGATACCTGCGCCGCGCAGTCCAGTCAACCCGCGTCGGTCGCTCCGCTCGTCCGGCAGACCATCCGGCGGATAGGGGGAAAGACTGCTTCTCACAGGTGTGGAAACTCCTCCCGGTACCCTGCCGGGTCAGGACCAGTCTGCGCGGCTGCAGTATCGCATCGGCACCGTGAACGACAGTGCTATATAATTCTTATATTATTATATATTAATATTGCTGCGTGGTCAAGGACTTTTTCGAAACGGCTTGCAGCGCGCTCCGCTGCCCGTATAATCGAAGCCGTTCCCTTTCGCGGAATCCGTTCAGGGAGGCGTACCATGCGTTCAGCGATACTCTTCGCGGCCGCGTCCGCGGCTCTGCTTTCATCCGCCGCAGCCGCCGCACCGGCACCCGGCGCCGCGGGCGGCGCGGCGGCTCCCGCGTTCGAGCTCCCTGCCCTGGAGGGGGGGCGATTCGTCTCTTCCGCGTCGCTCTTCAGGGATCACCAGATGACCTTCGTGATCTTCTGGGACGGCGAATGCCCGTCCTGCGTCGAATCGCTCCGGCAATGCCAGATTTTCTACGATCGGGTCGAGGGAGGCGACATGACGGTGGTCGGGATCAACGTCGATGCCGGCGACGACCTCGCCGTTCGCGGCGTCGTCGCCGCCTCGGGGGTGACCTTCCCGCAGCTGCGCGACCGCGACGGGGCCGCGGCGGCCGCGTGGGGTGTGCCGGCTTCCACCTTCGCCGTCTTCCTCGTCGATCGGGAGGGGATGATCGCGGACCGGCGCATAGATCCCGAGGGACCGATACCCGCGCTGATGGAGCTGATGCTCCTCGGCGGTTCCGGTACCGGATCGGCCGGCGCGGAGGAGCCGGAGGCGCGGCCCTCTTCGCACGACGCGGGCGTCTGCGCCGGGCTCCTCGTGCGCGGGGACGCGAGGGTGAAGTTCCTCTCGGTCGACGCATCGGGGGACGGCGCCACCGGACCGTACGGCGAGCGGCTCGAACCGGGGAACTCGCTCCTGCAGCGGTTCGAGCTGGAGGCCTCCATGCGGGTCGGCCGGCATCTGCGGGCCGGCGGCCTGCTGCGCGCGGGCACCGAGGGGATCGCCGTGCTGCGGGCGGGGCCGCAGTACTTCGATTCCGAGCGGGGGAGCGTCTTCGCCTCGATCGAGGCCGGCCCGCTGACCGCCAGGCTCGGCTACTTCACGATGCATATGACGCCGCTGACGATGATGCGCTGGGACTGGAACGACAATCCCCGCACGGGAGGGGACGCGGGGTGCGGGTGCGGCGCCACGGCGGGGATACTCATCGTCGAAAGCCTCGAGGAGCTCGGGCCGGACCTCACCTTCGAGGGGGCGACGGCGGGATGGTCCCGGGGCGAGTTCGAGGCGGATCTGTTCTATGCGATGCCGCGCCGCGCGCGCGACACGCGGGCCGTGGTCTGGCAGTACGGCGGCGAGGAGCAGGCGGCCTACCCGCTCGAGATCTACGGGATGCAGGCGAAATGGCGCCGCCACGACCGGCGTACCGGCCGATTCTGGGGCGCAGGCGTGCACCTGCTCGGCCACCGGGAGGACTCCGGGGCGATCGACCCGGTCGATCTGGGGTATGCGCCGTTCGAGCATCATGAGGGGGAGATACTCACCGCCGATGCCGAGATCCCTCTGCTGCCGGCCGTCAGCCTCGAAGGGGAGTGGATCGCCCTCTGCCGGGATGCGGGGGGCAACCTCGGACCCGGGCACGACGAGCGGGCCGAGCGGGACGGATCGGGGGGGATCCTGGGGCTCGCCGCCGCGCGCGAGGGACTGCTCGATCTGCGCTTCGAGTACCTGCGGCTGAGCTCCGGGTTCTACTCGCCGTTCGCGGCGCTTTCGTATGAGGCGGGCAGGCACGGGATGCGCGCGAGCGCGATCGTGCGCCTGCCGGGCGGATGGTCCGCGCTCTCGCTGTTCTACAAGCGGCTCAGGGAGATCGACGTTCCCGAGCCGGGGGCAGAGCGCGGCGAGCTCTCGTTCGCCGGCGCGACCTTCGATATCGATCATCCCGCCGGTCCGGGGGGCAGCATCTCGTGGCTCGATCGGGGCGAATGGCGCGGGGGGGACATGCTCGGCCGTGACGAATCGCGCCGGACGCTGACGGCGAGCGTGCGGCACCGGTTCGGCAGGTTCGCGTGGATCGAGGCGATGTATCAGCGGACCGACGCCGAGGATGCGCTGCACGGCCCCACGTCGCGGACCGACATCTTCAGCGTCTATCTCCGCGCGGAGTTCTGAGACGGCGGGAACGGGCCTCAGCGCAGGTGTATCTTCCTGATCGCCCCCCAGCTGGACGAGGCGTTCGGGGTCAGCGTGAGCAACCGCAGCGAGTAAAGACGCGCTTCGGTGGCGGCCGTCGTCGTCAGGCGCACCGTGTAGGCCGTCTCGAAGAGCCCCGCCTCGTCGCTCCCGGCGACGACCTGCGTGCAGCCTCACCCCTCGAAACCGGAACCGATGAAGTCGAAGTCGATCTGCTGGACCTCGCCGCTCCAGACCCCGGTGAGCGTCATCACGATACGGTACGGCACACCCTCCGCCCCCATCGCGATGAGCTCGCACCGGTCGGTCCCGAATCCCTGGATGGTGAAGTTGGTCTGTATGTACTCGCCGGGGCAGTCAAGGCCGGTGATCCAGTTGGCCGCGTTGATCGCTATCGGGGCCAGGCCGATATCGTGCTTCGTGGTGAAGTTCCTGCACAGGAGCGTCACGTCCTCCCCCCGGACCGATCCCCCGACAAGCAGAAGAACACACAGTATCGCCGCGTGGATTCGCATCGAAGCTCCCCGGGCGGCCAGGGCGGCCGCGTCCTGTTGATGGCGTGCCCTTAATTGTAGCAGGAATCGGCTTGCGGCGTCAACGCGGCTTCGCGTCCGTCGGGGCGCCGATCGCGCGGATGATCGCCGCGAGCAGAACCGCGGAAATGACCAGGCAGAGCCAGACCGGCACGCCGAGCGCGGAGAGGATGTAGCCGGCCGCCAGCGAGACGGCCCCGACGGTCAGCGCGTAGGGGAGCTGCGTGCGGACGTGGTCGATGTGGTCGGCGCCGCTCGCCATCGAGGACATGATAGTCGTATCCGAGATCGGCGAGCAATGGTCCCCGAAGACGGCGCCCGAGAGGATCGCCGCGATCGAGCCGAGCAGCACCGGCTCGAAAGACGGGCCGGCGAGCCCTGCACCCGCGGCCGTCCCGTAGGCGAGCGGGATCACGATCGGTGTGAGTATCGACATCGTGCCCCATGAGGTGCCCGTCGAGAACGAGATCCCCATGGCGAGCAGAAAGACTATCGTCGGCAGGAAGGGGGGGGAGATCACGCCTGAGAGGCGGTGGACGAGGTAATCGGCCGTCCTGATCTCGGTGCAGACCGTCCCGATCGACCAGGCCAGCACGAGGATGATGATCGCCGTCATCATCGAGCGGATACCGTTCACGAACGCCTGGACCGTTTCGGTCAGGCTCAGCAGACGGCGCCCGAGGGCTATCAGCGAGGCGGCGAGACATCCGGCGAACGAGCCCCACAGGAGCGAGGTGAACGAGTCCGACTCGCGCAGCGCCGTCAGGAGGGTCGGCGGCGAGCCGCCGGCGGCGAGTACCGCGGAGCGTCCGGTCCAGACGAGCCCGGCGAACGCGCCGAAGACGACGACGCCGATCGGAACGACCCCGCTGAGCAGGGAGGGCCTCGCGTGGGGGGCGGGAGCGATGCTCTCCGCGTCGAGATCGGAGAGCGGGACGGCCGTCTCGCTCGACACCTTTCCCGTGCTGCGGGCCCGCCGCTCGGCGGCGAGCATCAGGGAGAAATCCCGTCCGGAGACGATGACGAAAAGCACGAACAGGACGGCGAGCAGCGGGTAGAAGCCGTACGGGATCGCCGAGACGAAGGCGCCGAGCGGATTCCGGTCGACGCCGAGAGCGGCGAAGGACTGGTCGAGCAGTGAGATCTGGAAGCCGATCCAGCTGGTGATCACGGCAAGGGCGGTCACCGGGGCGGCGGGCGAATCGACGATGTACGAGAGCTTCTCGCGGGAGATCCTGAGGCGGTCGGTGAGGGGGCGGGTCG
>JAQVGR010000045.1 GCA_028696635.1 Candidatus Krumholzibacteriia bacterium
ATCCGCTCGATCACCTTCGAGATCCGCTGCGAGAGGCTCGCGAGCAGAACGAGGTCGTCCTCGGTGAAGGGGCGGCCGGAGGTCTTGTTGTTCGCGTTGATGACGCCGATCACCGTGGAACCCACGCCGAGCGGGACGCTGATCAGCGATTTCGTCTCGTACTGGGGGTTGTTGTTCTTCGGGCCGGCGAGGCTCGTCTCCTCTATATTCTCGATGAGGAGCGGCTCTCCGGTCTGCACGACGCGCCCGGCGATGCTCTTCCCGACCGGCACGCGCGCGTTCTCGACGACCGCCTCGTCGAGCCCGAAGGCCACCTTGATGAACAGCTCCTTGCGCTCGCCGTCGAGGAGCATGAGCGAAACGATCTTCGCGTTGAGCATCTCGGCGACCACGCGCATGCAGAGCTGGAACATCTCGGCTATCTCGTCGCGCGCCTCCATCGAGTCGAAGATGAACCCGAGCAGGTCGTTGAAGTGGTGCTCCTTGGGAAGCGTGAAGGTGAACGTGCTCCCCGCGCCGACGGCGCTCGAGACCTGTATCCAGCCGCCGTGCTGCTCGACGATGTTCTTGACTATGGCGAGCCCCAGCCCGACCCCTTCCGCCGACTTGGTGCCTCCGCGGTAGAACTGCTTGAAGATGTTGCCGACCTCCTCCTCGGAGATGCCGACCCCCTCGTCGCGGATCGACACCCTGACCATGACCGCCTCCTCCTCCGCGGCGAGGAAGATCGACGATCCGGCCGGCGCGAACTTGATCGCGTTCCCGATGAGATTGATGAAGATCTGCTTCACGAGATCCTCGTCGCCGTCGATCAGGGGCAGCGATGGCGGCAGGGTCACGTCGAGCCCCACCTGCTTGTCGAGCAGGTACGGCTGCATCGCCGTCTCGACCTCGGCGACCAGCACGGCCAGCGAAAACGGCTTGCGGCGCAGCGTGCGCTGGCCGAACTCGATCTTCGATACGTCGAGGACCTTGTTGACCATGCGGATCAGGCGATCCGTCTCGCTCGAGATGACCCCGAGGAAATCACGTTTCTCGCGGAACGTCGGGTCCTCGATATGGTCGTTGAGAGACTCGACGTACGCCTTGATCGACGTCAGGGGCGTCTTGAGCTCGTGAGACAGGTGGGAGATATATCCCATCTTGAGCTGGTTCGCGTTCTGGAGCGATTCGTTCTGGCGCTCGAGACGGCGGATCCTGCCGTTCATCACCTCGTACAGCCTGCTCTTCTCGATGGCGGTCGAGACCTGGCCGGAGAGGATCGTCATGAGCCTGACATCCTCCTCGGTGAACGGCTCGCCGCCGCTGTCGCCGACGAGCATGACGCCCTGCGCCTCCCGCCCCGAGTTGATCGGAACGGCGAGAAGCGGGCCGATCCCGCGATCGGCGATGATCCGGGATTTCGAGGCGATCGCGTCCTGCGAGGCGTTGTCGAGGGCGAGCCCCTCTTCGCGGTCGATCGCGTCGAGAACGAACGGATCGTGCTCGCAGTCCCCCGCCGGCGGGCTGTCCGCCAGGGACCCCTCGCCGAGCTCGACGAACTTGACCACCTCGCGCTTGCGCGAGACGAGGGCGACTGCCGCCCACGGCCGGCGCAGGAGCAGCGTGGTCTCCTTGCAGACCATCTTGAGAAGCGTGTCGAGGCTGATCACCGAGTTGATACCGAGGCTGATGTCGTACAGCCTCGTGAGATCGAGGATCCTCCTCCGGGAGGACAGTATCCGGTTCTCCGCGTCGTGCAGGAAGACCTGGAAATTATCGTAGAACGCGCCGAAGAGGTACGTCATCAGACTCATGAAACCGCCCAGCACGAGGATCGTGCCGAGCAGGTAGTTCGCGTCCGCGGGCCCCGCCGGGGCGTCCGGGACGCACGAGAAGTGCGGTATGATTCCGCGCAGCTCGAGCAGGCCGAGCGTCGCGACGACGGCTAGGGTCGAGAAGGTCACCGCGAACCCTGCCGTCAGGGCGGGCAGGAGCCTGCCGGCGAAAAAGAGCGGCACGACCACGAGGAACATGAACGGGCTGCTCGCCGTGCCTGTGAGATAGATCAGCGCGAGGACCGTCGAGAGGTCGACCATCACGGCGATCCAGCACCAGGTCCCCGCCGCCTTCGAGCCCGCGCTGCGCCGGCGCATCGCCGCGCCGATCCCCGCCACGGCGAGGTTGACGGCCGCCGCGCCGAGGAACACGGAGACGACGAGCTCCGCGCGGTAGGTGAACCCGGCGATCTCGCGGGCGAGGTAGACGATGCAGAATATCGCCACCAGCTCGATCAGTCGCGCCTGGGGGATGCTCACCAGGTCCGGCATGCGCTGCGCTCCGGTGCGGCCGCTCATCCGACGACCTCCCCGGCACCGTTCCCGCCGTCGCGGGGCCTGACCGGAACGCTCACCGTCACCCTGGTCCCCTCGTCGGGGGCGCTGTCGATCCTGATCTCGCCCTCCATCATGGAGACGATGTTCTTCACCAGGGCGAGCCCGAGACCGAGCCCGCCGCCGCCCTCTCCTCCGATCCGGTAGAACGGATCGAAGATCGCCTCGAGCTCCGAGGCGGGAATGCCGATGCCCCTGTCGGCGACGGTCAGCATGAGAACATCCCCTTCGGCGGCTCCCCGCCGCTCCGGACGAAGCGAGGCCTCGACCGTCACCGGCGCGTCGCTGCCGCCGTACTTCAGCGCGTTGGAGATCAGGTTGTCGAGAACCACCTCGACATGCACCCGGCTCAGATAGACCGGCCCCAGACCGGGATCGATCGCGTTGCGCAGGCGGCTCCGCAGCGATCCGTATGTCGGGCGGAGCTTCTCCACGACGGCGCGAAGGTCGACGAACTCCTTCTCGCCGGCCCGCTGCGCCTTGGTCTCGAACATCAGCATCTGCACGAAGGCCTCGACGATCGTGCGCATCTGCCCCACCGCCTCGCGTATCCTGGCGAAGTAGCGGCGCTCCTGCTCCCCGGAGAACGCCTCGAAGCGCCCCTCGAGCAGCTCGGCGTATCCCGATACGGCGGTCAGGGGCCGGATGACCTCGTGCCCGATGATCATCCGGGCCGAGTCGAAGATATTCCGGTACCGCTCGAGCTCGGCTCGCAGCGCCTCCAGCTCGGCGCCCGAATCGCGCGCGGCGCAGCCGGCGCGCCCCTCGAGATCCTTCTTCGCGATACCTGCCACTGTCCGTCCTCCATCGATCGGCGGCCCGTCCGGGCCGACTCGCGCGCGTCGCTACCGCGAGTCGGCCCCCGCCGGCGCGGGCGATTCCTGGGATTCCTTGCGGCGCTCGCGGACGACGACGCTCCCCGCCATCCCCTTGCCGAACTTCTTCAGCTCCGAGGCGATATCGCTGACCTGCGCGAAGTGCTTGATCCGGCCGCCCTCGTCGAGCACGAGCGCGATCGTCACCGACATCAGGGGCACTCGCCTGATCTCGCCGAGCCGGTTGCGGATCTCGAGATAGCCCCGCCGTATGTCGTCTTCGTTCATGAGCATGAGCGAGCCGCGATCGAACTCCTCGACGATGCGCTTGCCGAGGAACTCGGCCCGGTCTATCGAGGTGATCACGATGAAATCGTCGCCGCCGATGTGCCCGACGAAATCGCCCTGGCCGCCGAGCGCGTTGACCGCCTCGGTGATGATGTCGGCGAGAAAGAGGATCGACTGATCGCCTTTCTGGTAGCCGTAGTAGTCGTTGTACGCCTTGAAATTGTCGATGTCTATGTAGAGGAACGCGAACGGCTCCGAGCGTTCGATGCGCCGCGTCAGTTCCTTCTCGATCATCTTGTTCCCGGCGAAGCCGGTGAGCGGGTTCGCGTTCTTCTGCTTCGAGCTCCAGTCGATCACGTTGCGCACGCGGAGCAGGAGCTCCTCGTTCGAGTACGGCTTGACGAGGTAATCGTTCGCGCCGTCCTGCAATCCCTTGATCCGGTCGGGAAGATCGCTCTTGGCGGTGAGCATGATGATCGGGATCTGGCTCGTCTGGAAATCGGCGCGCAGGCGCATGCAGACCTCGAATCCGTCGATCTTCGGCATCATCAGATCGAGGACGACCAGGTCGGGGCTCTCCCGCTTGACGATCTGCAGCGCCACCTCGCCGTTCTCGGCGGTGACGACGCGGTACCCGTTCTTCTCGAGCTGAAATTTCAGTATCCGCCTGATATGCTCCTCGTCGTCGACGACGAGCACCTTGTAGTTTTCCGTGTTGGTCGTGGTTGCCATTGACCGGTCCCTGCTGATGTTTGATCCGTTACGACACCTGCATCTGAAGACAGTTGATCGCATCTGTCGGTTCGCAAGGAGCATGCCAAGCATCCGCCGAGCGGGACGAGGCCTAACACATTAAATATCAAGTGGATACGTTTCGCCGAGACATCCGTCCGGAATCGGGGCGTCCCGGCCGCAATGCACTACGCCAGCGGACATTGCAGCGGCGGAGGCAGGCGGAAAGAGAAGGCGGGGCGCGCACATGCGCGGGTCCGCGCGCTCAGGCCCAGGAGGCGAGGACTCCGCGGGGGAAGGTGTTCAGGTCGAGACCGTCGCGGCGGCCGGCCTCGAGATGGTGCCGCGCCGCGCAGGCGATCATCGCGGCGTTGTCGGTGCAGTACCGCGGCGGCGGCCAGCCGACCGTCGCGCCGAGCCGCCGGAGCCGCTCCCGCATCACCTCGCGGAGGCGCCGGTTCGCAGCCACGCCGCCTGCGAGATAGAGCCTCTCGGCGCCGGTGCGCTCGAGAGCGAGGACCGACTTGCGTGCGAGCGCGTCGACGATCGCCTCCTGCGCCGAGGCGGCGATATCGGCGACCGCGGCGGGCGAGAGCGCGCCGATCGACTGGGTGAGCAGGCGCACGGCGGTCTTGAGTCCGGAGAACGAGAAATCGCACTCCCCCGAACCCTTCAGGCCCCGCGGAAGGTCGAAGGCGCCGGGATCGCCTCCGCGGGCGGCGACCTCGACGGCCGGCCCCCCGGGATAGGGGAGCCCGAGAATCTTGCCGATCTTGTCGAATGCCTCGCCGGCCGCGTCGTCCCGCGTCTGCCCGAGGAGCTCGTACCTCCCCACGCGGGCCACGTTGAAGAGCTGCGTGTGCCCCCCCGAGACGACGAGCACGACGGCGGGGGTCGTCAGCGGCCCCTCTATCGCGTTGGCGAGGATATGCCCCTCGATATGATGCACCCCGGCGAGCGGAACTCCCCCCGCCCAGGCGAGCGACTTGGCGAAGGAGAGTCCGACCAGGAGCGAGCCGGTCAGTCCCGGGCCGTGCGTGACCCCGATCCCGGCGAGGGCGCCGAGCGAGACCCCCGCCTCCTCCATCACGCTCTCCCAGACGGGGAGCAGGGTTCGCATGTGCGTGCGCGAGGCGATCTCCGGGACGACCCCGCCGTACCTGGCGTGGTCGAGCTGCGAGGCGGTGCGGTAGGAGAGGATCCCGCGCCCGGAGGAGAAGATCGTGCAGGAGGTGTCGTCGCACGAGGTCTCGATGCCGAGGTAAAGCTTTCCTGCGTTCCCGCCGCTCATCTTCGCGCTCCCCGTCACTCTCCCCCGGGATGATCCGGGCTCCCCGGCTGCGTACCGCCGCCCGGTATCGGCTCGTCGGGCCGGTCGGTCAGTCCGAGCCGCCACTTCCACGGCATCAGGTTGAGGTACCTGATCCGCGGGCGGGCCGGCTGGTCGAGATCGAGGAGGGTCACCGACGCGTTCGCCACGGCGACCCGGTGCATCGCGTCGAGCTCCATTCCGAGGTACCGCGTGATCACCGGCTTGATCACGTCGCTGTGCGAGACGAGGGCGACCTTGCCGGCGAGCCGCTCCGCGGCGGCCCGTTCGACCGCGGCGAGCGCGCGCCGCTGGATCTCGGCGATCCCCTCCCCCTGCGAGAACCTCGCCCCGGTCGGCCTTGTCTGGTACAGGACGAAGTCCGGGTCGCCGGCGAGCTCGTCATAGGTCATCCCGACCCAGCGTTCGAACGGCGATTCGTCGAGGCGGGGCTCGTCGATCACGGGCGCCCCCCAGGCTCCGGCGAGGATCGCGGCCGTCTCGCGAACGCGCGCGAGCGTCCCCGAGTAGACCGCCCCGATCCGCTCGGGGGCGAGGTGACCGGCGAGGACCTCCACCATCTCGCGGCCCCGCCGGTTGAGGCCGACCGGCTCGCGCCCCATTACCATGCGCCGGTCGTTCCAATCGGTCCTTCCGTGGCGTATCAGGTAGATCAGCATCGGCTATTCCCATTCCATCGTCTCTATGTAGCGGCGCAGATGCCCCGCCGTTCGGAACTTGTCCATGATCAGCGTCCGCTTCAGGCCGCTGCATATCCAGCGGATCTCGGGGGAGAGCCTGTGGTAGCCGCGCCTGCCCCCGAGACAGTCGTAGAAGATCTTCACCAGGTCGTAGACGTCCTCCCTGACGTTCGCCGCGCTCGGCCTCCCCCAGTTGTACATGTCGACGAGCTTGACGTTGAACGAGAGCCCCTTGCGGCGGATGATGATGTTGTCGTCGTGCAGATCGCCGTGGTACTCGCCGACCCGGTGGATCTCCTCGACGCCGGCGGCCAGCTCGTGCAGCAGGTGGATCCCCTCGAACTGGGTCAGCCGGCGCCCCGGCTGCCGCCTGACGAACTGCGAGAGCCGCTCCCCCTCGACGAACTCGGATATCAGCACGTTCACCTGCGCCCCCTTGATCCGGATCCGCTCGCCGGTGAGGTACTGTATGAGGATCGGGCAGTGGCGCAGCTTGTGGAGCTTGCGCGCGTAGAACTTCACCGCCCGCCCCCTCCCGTCGGCGTGGGCGTAGAAGAGCTTGGCGACGCGCTCGATGCCGGTCGCCCGCTCCATGACGAGGTAGACCTCGCCTTCCCAGCCGGCGCCGAGGTTCTCGAGGACCTCGTACTTGCCGGCGATCAGGCGGCCGGACTGCAGATCGAATCTCTCGATCGTCATCTCTGTGCGACCTCCGGCGGGCGCCGCCGCCTGCCGCCCCCGCGCCGGGCGGCGGGGCGCCCTCAGAACTCGTGTTCGTACCCCGTCTCGGGGAGATCGGCGATATCGCCCGCTCCCGTCCGCAGCAGGACCCCCTGCTCCGCCTCGACGACCTCGCCTATGACGACCGCCCCGCCGCCGACAGCGGCCGGGTCCGCCAGCGCGGCGAGCAGGACATACTCCTCCCCGCTCTCGAGGGCGATAGCGAGTGAGGCGTCGAATCCCGCCGCGTCGCGCACCGCCGCGGGGACGGGGACCGCCGCCGCGTCGATCACCGCGCCGACGCCGCTCTCCTCGCAGAGCGAGCGCAGGTCGCGCGAAAGCCCGTCGCTGATATCGATGGCGGCGTGCACCGCCTCGCGGGCGCCGGGCTGCAGCAGCGCTCCGTGCAGGTGAGCGCGCGGGCAGAGATGGCGCCGCATCATGAGGGCGGCCGCCGAGGCGCGCTCCGCGAGCCCGCGGGAGCGGCAGAGGCTCAGGACGACCCCGTCGTCGTTCTCCAGCGAGAACCCCGGCACCAGATCGAGCAGCAGCGCCGCCTCCCGCCCTGTCGGCACGAGCCCCTCGAGCCCCTTCGCGGCCTTCGCGTCCCCGGCGAGGGCCTCGAGTATCCGCAGCCCCGCCAGCGAGCCCCCCGTCTCCCCGAAGAGCGCCAGCGCATCGCCGGGGCGCGCGCCCGAGCGCCTCAGCGGCCGGATCCCGTCGGGAAGGCTCCCGAGTATCGCCACGTCGAAGAAATACCCTCCCGGGGAGCGGACCGTGTCCCCGCCGAACAGCCGCATCGAGTAGGCGTCGCACGAGCGCCGCAGCCCGTCGACGATCGAGACCAGGGCCTCCTCGTTGCACCCGACGGGAAGCCCCGCCGTGAAGACGATCCCCGCCGGCCGCCCTCCCATCGCGAAGACGTCGGAGACGTTCGCCGTGACGACCTTCTGGATCACCTGGCTCAGGGTGGACAGGCCGAGGCGGAAATGGACATCCTCGACGACGGCGTCAGAGGCGAACAGGAGCGTGGCCCCCGGTGAATCGAGGACGGCCGTGTCGTCGCCGAGCCCCGCCTCCCGGAACGAATCCCTGAGGAACCCTATGACGTCCCGTTCCCTGATCGCGCGCTCCCTCTGCCGCTCTTAGCGGAGGAGTTCGTCCTCGAGCTCCTTCAGCGCCGCCGGCAGCGCCTCGGAGCAGTCCCCGGCGACCATCCCCCGTTCGCCGAGATCCTCGGCGGCGATCTCGGCCGCCCTCGAATTGATGTACACGCCGAGCCTCGCCGCCTCGGCCGGCGAGGCGCCCTGCGCGAGCAGCCCCCCGATCGCCCCGGTCAGCACGTCGCCGCTGCCTGCGGTTGCGAGGCCGGGGTGCCCGAAGACGTTGATGTCGATCCTGCCGTCGGGGTGGGCGATCACCGTCGGCGCCCCCTTGTGGACGAGGGTGACGGCCGCCCCGTCGACGAGGGCGCGCAGGGCGTCGATCCGCTCCTCCGGTCCCGTCGGGGTCTCGGCCCCCGTCAGGCGGCGCAGCTCCCCGGAGTGCGGAGAGACGACGATCGGCCGTCCCCGGGAGAGTTCCCGGATCTCGCCGAACGCCCCCTCGAACGCGTTCAGGCCGTCCGCGTCGATCAGCATCGGCACCTCGAACCTCGAGACGCAGTCGCGGACGAAGCGGGAGGTCGCCCCGTCGGTCGTCAGCCCCGGACCGATCGCCGCCGCGTTGAACCGGACCGCGTTCTCGATCGCCTCCAGCGCCGCGGGCGCGATCGAGCCGGACGGGGTCTCGGGGACCTCGATGAAGATGA
>JAQVGR010000046.1 GCA_028696635.1 Candidatus Krumholzibacteriia bacterium
TCGCCGCCGCCGCGCTCGCCGTGTCGGCAGGCGGTCCGGCCCGCGCCGAAATCGTCGAGCTCCGGTTCTCGGAGCCCCCCGCCGCCGGTTCGGATATCGAGAGGACGCTGGCCAGTGTCGTCGAGGCCCGGGGGATAGACGTGCGGTACTCCACCGGCGGCCTCTACCTGATCACGCACTACGGCGACCGCACTGAGCTCTTCGAGGCGGAGAACAGGAAGCTGATCGAGGAGCCCTGGATCGGGCAGCCGTGGAGGTTCTGCAGCGTCTACTCTTACGCCGCCGGCGACTCCGTCATCGTAGGGAGGAACTGGGACAACCAGAATGTCGGATCGATCATCGTCAGTCTCTACCGCCCCGAGGGCGGGTACGCCTCCGTTTCGTTTTGCAGGGCGATCGACCTCGGCTTCGGCGAGAACATCGCCCTGGGCGAGATCGCCGGGAGCCCCTTCGGAGAGCGGCTGTTGCTCGCGCCGTTCTACTGCATGGACGGAATCAACGAGCGCGGCCTCGTTGTCGCCGTGGCGGGGCTCCGGCAGGCCGAGGTCCGCGGTTCCGGTGACGCGAAGCCGCGGCTCTTCATCTCGTATCTGATCCGCACGATCCTCGACCGGGCGGGGACGGTCGACGAGGCGCTCCGGCTCGCGGAGGGGTATGTTCCCTTCGATCTGCAGGAGGGGGTGCTGAACGGGCATTTCTTTATCGGCGACGCCTCCGGGCGATCTGCCGTCCTCGAGTACGCAGACGGCGGATGGAGGGTGACGCCGGCCGAACGGTCATGGCAGGTGATGACGACCAGACCGGTATTCGAAGTCACCGAGGACGACCTGCGCGAATCCTGCTGGCGTTATCGCACGATCTCCGAGGCGCTCGAGCGCACGGGGGGGGCGGCGGACTGGCGGGTGGGGATGGATATGCTGCGAAGCGCGCGCCAGAACGGCACCACCTGGTCCGTCGTCTACTCGCCGGCATCGCCGGACATGCATTTTTGCGTGTACCAGGAGTGGGACACCGTCTATCATCTGAAAGCGTTCTGATCGTCGGTTCGGACGGCGGGGAGGAGCGATGACCGGTCGCAAAGGCGATGTACTGCGCTGGTGCCCGCGGGTCCTCGGGATCTGCGTCGCAGTCTTCATCGGCCTCTTCGCCCTCGATTCGGTGGGGGACGGAATCGTTCCCTTCCTCATCCACCTGATTCCCGCCTTCGCGCTACTCGCGGTCGCTCTCGTCTCGTATCGATGGGAGTGGATCGGCGGGATCGTCTTCACCGGGCTCGGGATCGTCTACGCGGTCGGCGCGCGCCGGCACCTCGACTGGGTCCTGATCATCTCCGGCCCGCTGATCCTCACCGGGCTGCTGTTCTTCCTCAGCCGCCGAGCGCGGCGGCGCACGGGGGCGTCGTCATGAACGGATATTCCCGCAGAGAGTTCCTCGGGCAATGCTGCGCCGCCGCCGCCGGCGCCGTCCTGCTCCCGCTGGCGGGTTGCGGCTCGCGGCACGAGGGGGTGCTCGACGTCCCGCCGATCGGGTACCCGACCGTCGCCGCCTCCGGCTCGCATTACGAGATCGGACGGACTATCGGGACGGCGATGCGCGGCCGCATCCTCGGCCACCTGCGGTACGCCGCCGATTTCCGCGACAGCGTGGCGTATCTCGAGGGGGAGGGAGCGCGGACGCTCGAGCGGATGCTCTCCCGCTCGCGCGAGGCCTTCCCCCATCTGATCGAGGAGATGGCGGGGATGGCCGAGGCGCTCGAGATCCCGTTCATGCATCTGTTCGCCTTCAACTGCCGCTCGGAGATCGAGATCATGCGCAACCCGCCGGGGTGCTCGACGATCGCGATCAGCGACGGCGACAGGACGATCCTCGCGCACAACGAGGACGGGAGCGATCTCAACATCGGCAGGATGTTCCTCGCGCGGGTCTCTCCGCCGGGCGGCGTGAGCTTCCTCGCCTTCGTCTATCCCGGGCTGCTCCCGGGGAACGGCCCGGCGGTGAACAGCCGCGGGATCGTCGAGACGACGAACTACATACAGCCGTACCGCGTCGCCGACGGGATCCCGCGGTACCTGATCAGCCGGGCGATCCTCGAGGCGAAGGACCTCGACGAGGCGGTGGGGCTGGCCACGATGAGCCCGCGAGCCTTCCCGTTCCACCACAACCTCGTCTCGCTGGGCGAGGGGCGGATCCTCTCCGTCGAGACGGCGGCCTGGCCGGAGCAGCGCTCCGACGTCATCGAGGTGAGGGGACTCTACATCCACACGAACCATTTCCTGCACCCGGAGATGAGCGGGCCGGGCCCCGACGGGAAGCGGCCGTTCGACATCCCGTACGTCTCCTCGACGACGCGGCTGGACGTGCTCGCGCGAGCGGTCGAGAGCGGGGGCGAGCCCTCGAACGAGAAGGGGATCCTCGACCTGCTCGCCCTTCACGAGGGGCGCCCGTACAGCCCCTGCCGCCATCCCGAGGGGAACGTGCGCGGGGCGACCCTCGGCACGGCGGTTTTCACGGCCCCCGGGAGGCGCATGGTCCTCTATCACGGGAACCCGTGCAAGCATCTCAGGAAGGAGCACGCGCTGTGAGCGGACGTCCGGAAGCGCTGAAGGGTCGGATCGAGGTCGTGCAGGGGGACATCACGAAACTCGAGGTCGACGCGATCGTCAACGCGGCGAACCGGTCGCTGCTCGGGGGCGGCGGGGTGGACGGCGCGATTCACCGCGCCGCCGGGCCGCAGCTGCTCGCCGAGTGCCGCGGGCTCGGCGGCTGCGAGACGGGGGAGGCGAAGGTCACGAAGGGATACCGCCTCCGGGCCCGGTGGGTGATCCACACGGTCGGCCCGGTCTGGTCGGGGGGCGGGAGCGGGGAGCGCGACCTTCTCGCCTCGTGCTACCGGCGCTCCCTCGAGGAGGCCGCGGGGCTGGGCGCGGAGACGATCGCTTTCCCCGCCATCAGCTGCGGGGTCTACCGGTTCCCGCCGGCGCAGGCCGCGTCGATCGCCGTCGCGGAGATCCGCCGGTTCCTTGCGGCGAACGATCTGCCGGAGCGGGTCCTGCTCGTCGCCTACGACGCGGGGATGAGGGACGTGCTCGAAAAGGCTCTTTCCACAGCGCACCTGGAGGAATGAGATGAATCCGAAATACCTGCTGATGATCGCCGTGGGATCCGTGATCGGAGTCGCCGCATCGTTCGCCGGGCTCGGCGGCGGGTTCCTGATCGTGCCGCTGCTCCTGTTCATGGGGTACTCGGCGCAGAAGGCGGTCGGCACCTCGTTTCTCGCGATACTCGTGATCTCGGTCTCGGCCCTTCTCGCCCACAACAAGCTCGCCAACGTCGACTGGCGCATCGGCCTGTTCCTCGGAGTCGGGGGGATCGTCGGGGCCCAGATCGGGCCGCGGCTTCTGGAGCAGGTCCCGACGGGGAGCTTCAAGCGGATCTTCGCCGTCGTCCTCGTCGGGCTGGCGGCGTACCTCTTCTTCCAGAAGTAGGGGGAGGCGACATGCGGAGACGGGTATTGGCGATACGTTCGGTCTGCGCCCTGGCGCTGTGTGCAATGGCGTGCCTCGCCGGCGGCACGAACGGGAGAGAGCTCTCCGAGGAAACGATCCGAACGAGGATCAGGGCCATCGAGTCGCTCGCGGGGGCGAAGGACGAGCAGGCCCTGCAGTCGTTCATCGATGATCATCTGAGCGGATCGCTCGTCGAGTCGACCGATCGGGAGGAGCTGCTCTCGATGCTGCGCACGATAGGGCGGGCAGCAGCCGGCGCCGGGGATGTCATGGTGTCCCCCGCGGGAGAAGGGATCGTACTCTCGCTTCGCGGGGCGCTCGACCTCGACGTGCGGTTCGCGCTCGAGGAGGACGAGCCGCACCGCATCGCGGCGCTGACGATAGACACCGAGGTCGAGGGCCCCGGCGGGCCCGAGGCCGTTTCGGTGGCGCCGATCGCCTGGGACGATCTCGCCGCGCGGCTCGAGGAAGAGGAAGAGGCCGGCTTCTCGGGGACGGTGCTCGTGGTGCGCGACGGCCGCGTCGTGCTGCACGAGGGGTACGGCATGGCCGATTCGCAAAGAGGAACCCCGAACACGCGCGAGACGATCTACTGCATCGGCTCCACCGCGATCGATTTCACCAGGGCGGCGGTCCTGCTGCTGATGGACGAGGGGAAGCTGAGGCTCTCCGAGCCGGTCTCGCGATTCTTCTCCGATACGCCGCCGGACAAGGCCTCGATGACGATCGCTCAGCTGATGACGGGGCGCTCGGGGCTCCCCGACTTCCACCACGATCCCGACAAGGACGCCGACTACGACCTCACGTGGATCGACCGCGGCGAGGCGGTGCGCCGGATCCTCGCCGCCCCCCTGCTGTTCGCGCCGGGCGAGGGAGAAGCGCATTCCCACTCCGCCTTCGTCCTGCTCGCAGCGGTGGTAGAGACCGCCTCGGGGATGTCGTACCGGGATTTCCTGCGGGAGCGCTTCTTCGAGCCGCTCGGCCTGGGCAGTACCGGCTTCTACGGCCCCGATCCGCACCTGCCGGCGGAACGCATGGCGGTCGGCTACGGGCCGAGCCGCGCCGGGGAGCCCAACATCCCGGCGAACTGGGGGCCGACCTCGTGGCTCGTGATGGGGAGCGGAGGGATGGTCTCGAACCCCGGCGACATGCATCGGTGGCTGGAAGCGGTACACTCCGGAGGGCTGCTCTCAGGAGAAGCCATCGATCTGTACGGACGCGGAAACGTGCTGGCGGGGGGGAGCGACCGGGGATTCCTGTTCATCTACATCGACGACCCGCTGAACACGGTGCTGCTGAGCAGCAACGCGCATGCCGGACGCGGCGACCGCGCGAGCGCCCTCGCGAGGGCGCTCGTGGGGCTCGTCGCCTCGGGCGACGGCGGTGACAAGGAGGAATGATGAGCGACGCGCCCGTGTACACCTCGAAGAGCACGGTCAGGAGCCTCTGGCAGGAGTACCGGATCTACGACGACCGCGTCGAGTTCGACACGAAGTTCGGGATGATGACGGTCCCCTTCGATCACATCGAGGGCGTTGAGATCTCCGAGTCGGAGGTGAAGGGGCTGCTGCGCGGGGACCTGCATCTGAAGGGGTTCCGGCCTGCCCTGAAGCTCGACTGGGCGAACTTCCTCGAGCACGTCGTCCTCGACAAGAGGGAGGGGTACGTGCGCCGGCTTCTCTTCACGCCGGACGACCTCGGCGCCTTCACCGACGCACTGAACAAGGCCCTCGAGGGATACCGGAAGAGCCGGGGGAAGCGATCGTCCGGTTGACGTTTTCCGGATGGAGAGTATATTCCTTATAGGCCGACCGGGTGAGCGCTCGCCATATGGAGGGGTGTCATGAGTGCTCCGCATATTCGCTCGGCGATGTCCCGTCACAGAACCGTATTCATGCCCTTCGCAGCCCTGGTGTTTCTCTGCATCGGGGGGTCCGCCCTGGGCGCGGGGATCCAGATCATCCCCGCCGATCCTACCGACCATGATTACATCGTTATCAGGATCATAGGGGCTCGGCCGGATACCTGCTGGCGGCTGGGCGGTTTCCAGTGCCTGCCCGTGGAGGGAAACACGTTCCCGGTCAGCGTCTTCTGGGTGGATGATTGGGAGCCCGGCCTCGGGTGCGGGGACATGATCGTCGACTTCGTCGAGCACTGCTGCCCGGGGGTCTTGCTCCCGCCGGGGACGTACACCGTCGTCGTGACCGAGCACAACGACTCGCTGAGGGAAACGGGTACGTTCGTGACGACGCTCGAGTTCACGATCGATTCGGTTATCGGCATGCGCCAGGCGAGCTGGGGCGCGATCAAGATGATCCACCGGTAGGCGCCGGGCGCAGGTGGCTCCTTGCGCGGACGCATCGCCCGATCCGCGCGGGAGGACGATACGCATGAAGCTGTTGTTCATCTCTCTGCTCATCCTTGGTTTCTCGTTCCCGTTCGCCGCCGGCTCCGTCGCCGGCGAGATAGACGAGTGCTGGAGCGAGCTCTCGGTCAGCTGCGAGGGGATGCGGATCTCGATCTGCCCCCGGCGCGATTTCGAGTATATCGGCGAGGGGTGCGGCGGCACCGACGACTATATCGAGATCTGGGTACGTGACGCGGGCGGCTACGGCGTCGCGGGGATTCCCGAGACCGACTACTGCCTGTTCGCCTGCGACGCGAACGAGGAGCTCTCGATATGCTACTTCTTCATCACGGCGGATTCGGTCACCAGCGCCATGGAGGCGTTCAGGGGACGAACGACCTTCTCCCGAAGCAGGATCGCCGGAGGCGGATGCGCGCTCAACGGGGTCTGTATGGCCGTCCAGGGCAAGGTGGTCCTCGACGAGGAATGCATCCACCCGATCTGCCTCGATATCGAGATCGTCAGCCCCGACATCAACGGCGATCTCGATGTCGACCTGTCCGACCTGAGCTTTTTCGGCGAGGCCTACAACACGCAGGAAGGGGAGCCGGGCTACAGCGCGTGCTGCGACTACAACGACGACGGCGTGTGCGACCTGAGCGATTTCGCCTTCTTCGGGCAGCACTACACGCATCAGTGCCTGTGACGTCGGCGGGAGGATGAAGACGTCGCGCCGGCCGGGGATCCCCGCCCGTCCCGTGACGAGGATCGAGAAACGGTGGAGACCTTCACGGAGCCGATGGAATTCGTCGAAGACCCGCTGTACGGCGCGCGGCGGGCCGAGGCGCTCGCCGGTCTCGATCCCCGCTCGCTCGATCCTCCGATGAGGGGGATCGTCGAGGGATTCGCGGGAATTCCTCACTGCTTCACCCTGCAGAGCTGCTGCGGGCACTTCGTCTTCCCAGGGAACATGGATCCCTGCAATCTGAACCCGCTTCCTCCCGGGGACTGCGGCGCGATCAGGTACCGGATCGCGTACATCGCCTTCTGCATAGAGAACAGCCCGGAGGGACGATCGCTGAGGGACTCCCTCGAGCGCGTGCCGGCCGCGGCGCCCGAATATATCCAGTTCTGCTCGGTGGATTGGTTCCGGTGCGAGTACCCCAACAACTACGCCCTGCAGGTCGAGCCATACCGCATGCGTTTCCAGGACGAGGCGACGCTCGAGCATGCCGAGGCCCTTCGCGTGCAGCGGAGCAGGGACGTGTTCCTGAAGAAACTTGAAGAGGTGCTGCGGCGGCAGAGGACGCGGTGAGCGCGGCGGCCGCCGTACCCGGCGGACTGGCTGCCGCGGGAGCCGGAAAGGATCCGGCGGTCTGCGCATGAAGAGGAAGCGCCGTATGATCGCCCTCACCCGTCCGGTCAGCCCGTCGATCGTCCGCTGCGAGCTGACGCACCTGGCCAGGGAGTCGATCGACTTCGGTCTCGCTGTCGGGCAGCACGGCGAGTACGAATCTGTGCTCGCCGATCTCGGGTGCGACGTGCGGCGGCTCCCCGCCGAGCCGGACCTCCCGGACTCCGTCTTCGTCGAGGACGCCGCCATCGTGCTCGACGAGTGCGCGATCATCACCCGCCCCGGAGCGCAGTCGAGAAGGCCCGAGACGCCATCAGTGGCCGCCGCGCTCGAGGCATACCGGAGCCTCCTGCACCGGATAGAGGAGCCGGGGACCCTCGACGGGGGGGACCTGCTGACGGTCGGCCGGACGATCTACGCGGGCCTCTCCTCGCGAAGCGACGCCGGCGTGATCGAGCAGCTGCGCTTCGCGGCGGGAAGGTACGGGTACCGTGTGAAGCCCGTCGCCGTGAGCCGGTGCCTCCATCTCAAGTCGGCGGCGACGCGGGTCGGGCCCGGCACGCTGCTCGTCAACCGCCGGTGGGTCGATGCGTCCCTGTTCGGGGAGATGGAGCTGATCGACGTCGATCCGGCCGAGCCGATGGCCGCCAACGCGCTGCTCGTCGGCGGCTCCGTCGTGTATCCAGCGGCGTTCCCGCTGACGCGCGAACGCCTCGAGAAGCGGGGGATACTGGTCAGGACGGTCGATCTCACGGAGCTCGCGAAGGCCGAGGGGGCGGCGACCTGCTGCAGCCTGATCTTTCGGGAACTTTCGGGCGGTTGATCAAGGAGGAAGGGTCATGAGACGTCCGTTGTGCGCCGTTCTGCTCGCCGCATCGCTCGCCGTCCTGCTCGTCTCCTGCCAGGAGGACGAGGACACGTACGAGTATTTCGAATACTCGTACATCGACACGGTGCTCGCCGCCGACACGATAGCGAACGGACAATCGGTCGATATCGTGTTCTACTACCCGGCGGGATGCAACCGGTTCGAGCGATTCGAGACGGAAGAGCGCGGCGATACGCTCGATGTATCCGTGCTGTTCCTCTTTTATTTCTACGGGATGCCGTGCGCCCACGGCGACGGGTACGAGACGAAGTCGTATCCGCTCCATTTTTCCGCGGAGGGGCCGTGGCGTCTCCATTACCGGCGCGGCGCAGCCGAGTGGGCGGATCGGGAGATATTCGTGCGGTAGCGCGCGGCCCGCGAAGCAGATGTTGAGACGGCGCCGGGATCCTGATATCATGGGGGGCCGGCGACCTGGAGCGCCGGAAGGAGACACGGATGGCGAATGTCCTGAAGCGGGCGGCATGGGGCCTTCGAGCGGGGACGCTCAGGCGCGGCGCGCTCCGCACGATCGAACGGATGAAGGAGGCCGACGACGGCGCGGCCCGTTCGCTCGCGGCCGCCCTCGAGGCGTCGATCCGGGGAACGGCGGACGAGGCGGAGGCGGAGTGGATACGGCGGATC
>JAQVGR010000047.1 GCA_028696635.1 Candidatus Krumholzibacteriia bacterium
GGGGAGCATGAATTACGCGGGCAAGGCCCTGACCATCGCGGGCTCCGACTCGGGGGGAGGTGCCGGCATACAGGCCGACCTGAAGACGTTTCAGGCGTTCGATCTGTTCGGTATGTCGGTGCTGACGTCCGTCACCGCGCAGAACACGCGGGGGGTATACGCGGTCCACGACATCCCCCCGGAGATCGTCGGGGCGCAGATCGACGCCGTCATCGAGGATATCGGCGTCGACGGCGTCAAGACGGGCATGCTCTCCAACAGCGGGATCATCAGGATCGTCGCCGACAGGATCATGCGATACGGGATATCGAATCTGGTGGTCGATCCGGTCATGGTCGCGAAGGGCGGGGCCCGTCTGATGCGGACGGATGCGGAAGAAGCGCTGGCGCTGGACCTGCTGCCTCTGGCGTATCTCGTCACTCCCAACGTTCCGGAGGCGGAAGCGATCAGCGGCGTGAAGATCAAAGATGCGGAGGATGCCGAACGGGCGGCGAAAATAATCCGGGGGAAGGGTCCCCGGCATGTGCTTCTCAAAGGCGGCCATCTCGAGGCGGAGGAGGCCGTCGATATCCTGTTCGACGGACAAACGTGCCGCTGTTTCAGGTCGCCGAGGATAGATTCGACGCGAACGCACGGGACCGGCTGCACCCTGTCGGCCGCCATCACCGCCTGTCTGTCGAGGGGGATGGGGATTCACAGCGCCGTCGAGACGGCGAAAGAGTACATCACCAGGGCGATACGCGAAGCCCCGGACGATATCGGCAAGGGAAACGGCCCGCTCTATCATAAAATCGATCCGATCGTTCCCTCCGCATTCGATGAGGCGGCGGAGGATTTCGACGCGTGGTTCGACCGGAACGAGAACGTCTTCGAGTCGGAGCTGCTCGCGCTGAAGCATTTTCTCAAGGATCCCCGCAACGCGGTCAGTGTCGGGGTGGGGAGCGGCTTGTTCGCGGCGAGGCTGGGGATCGGGTACGGAGCCGAACCCGCCGGGGGCATGGCCGAGCTGGCGAGGAAGCGGGGGATCGAGGTCGAGATCGCCGCCGCCGAGGATCTTCCCTACGCCGACGGGCGGTTTGACGCGGTGCTGCTGGGGACCGTCCTGAGCTATGTGAAGGATCGGCAGCGGGCGGTCCGGGAGGCGTTCCGGATCCTCAAGCCGGGAGGAAGCGTCGTGGTTTCTTTCCTGGCGAGAGAGGGGTCCTATGCCATGCTGTACGATCTCGCCGCGATTCGCGGCCGGCATGATCGCGAGACGGCGCCGGAATATCCGTATCCGATACAGTTCATCCGGGGGGCCCGCTGGATTTCCACGGCGGAGGTGGACGCACTCCTGAAGAACGCCGGGTTCACGGACCTGGAGTATGCGCAGACATTGACCATGCATCCCCGGTACAGCAACGACCGGGTGGAAGAGCCCGCGGCAGGATACGAAAAGGGCGACTACATCGTCGTCAGGGGGAGAAAGCCGTGAGCGTGTCCGACAGGCTCAGGGCGGACGCCGGGCCGATCTGGGAGAAAATAATCGAACATCCCTTCGTCGTGGAGCTGTACCGGGGGGATCTGCCGCTCTACAAGTTCAGATTCTACATCCTGCAGGATTATAATTACCTGATCGCCGCCATGAAGAACTTCGGCATCATCGCGTCCAGGGCCCCCTCGGTAGAGGCGCTGCGGGAGATCGTCGAGATTCTCGACCTCGAGGCGAGGAGCGAGTTCGACGGGTACACGGCGCTTCTGAAGGAGCTGGGGTATTCCCTGACAGACGCCGCCGGGATCGAGCCTGTCGAGATCGGCGTGTCGTACAGCGGGTTTCTTCTCTCGACAAGCTCTCTCGGGACATACGCCGAATCGCTCGCCGCGGTTCTCCCCTGTTTCTGGTCCTACGCGGAGATCGCCGACCGCCATCGGGAGATGCTCGGCGGCAACGCGAACCGGCTGTACAGGGAGTGGGGGAGTGCGTACCTGAGCGATCCGTATCTGCGTCTGGTCGATAAGCTGAAAAAGCTGCTCGACGAGGCGGGAGAGAAAGCTCCGTACGAACGGCTCAACGAAGCGTTCATCACGGCGAGCAGGTACGAGTATATGTTCTGGGATGCGGTCTACCAGCGGCGGGAATGGCCTGTCTGATAGGAAAGTGCGCGCACGGCCCGGCCGCCGCGAGGCGACCTGTTCGTCGTCGATCGGAGAGATCGTCTGCCTTCTCTCCTGACGCGCTCGACCATCCCCGCCGAAGCGTACCTGCGGCGCCGAATGGCCTTGACAGCGGACCGGTTTACGGTATACTTAATGAAGATGAATGTCAATTTCAACAATAAGCGTGTGCTCGACGACCTGAGCAACTGTCTGGCAGGTAAGGGATTGCGTTTTTCGAGGAAGCGGATGGAGGTCATAGAACACTTCATCGGCTCAACGCGTCATTATACGGTCGAGCAACTATACGACGAGATCAGGAAGACGAATCCCGGGATAGGCTACTCGACGGTATACCGCGCCCTGAAGCTGCTTGCCGAATGCGGCATGGCGAAGGTCCATCACTTCAATGAGAACGAGACGCGGTACGAGCCGGCGGGGAAAAACCGGGATCATGACCACCTGGTCTGCGAAGAGTGCGGCAGGATCATCGAATTCACCTCCGAGGGGATCGAGCACCTGCAGAGGCGGATCGCCCTCGAGAATGATTTCTCCGCGAGGCGCCATGAATTCCAGATCTACGGGCTCTGTTCGAAATGTCGCGGGAAAGAGGGACGGACATCATGAGGATGACAGACCTGGCGGCAATGCACGCCGGCGAGTCGGGAACGGTGACGCGGCTGGACGGCGGGACGGGGGCCTCGAAGAGACTTGAGGATATGGGCATCAGGCCCGGTGTGCGGGTGACCAAGATCAGCGGCCAGATCATGCACGGTCCGGTCATTGTCGGGGTCGGCAGCGCCCGTCTGGCGATCGGCCACGGGATGGCGCGGCGGGTCGTCGTCGCCGCGGACTGAATAGAATCGATATGGCTCAGAACGGAAAAAGCGGCGGGCCGCCGATACAGAAGATCCTGCTCATAGGAAACCCCAACGTCGGCAAGAGCGTCATCTTCTCGCGGCTGACCGGCGTCAACGTCATCGCCTCGAACTATCCCGGCACGACTATCGATTTCAGCAGAGGCTACACCGGGCACGGGGAAAACCGCATCGAGGTCATCGACGTGCCGGGCACGTACAGCCTGGAGCCGGTCTCGCCGGCCGAGAAGGTCGTTGTCGAGCTGTTGAACAGGGCCGTCGAAGAGCGGGGAAGCATCGTCATAAACGTCATAGACGCGACGAACCTCGAGCGCAATCTCAACCTGACCCTCCGGCTGATCAAGAAAGACGTGCCGATGATCATCGTCCTGAATCTGTGGGACGAAGCGAAGCACACCGGCATAACGATCGATGCGGAGAAACTCGAGGAAATTCTCGGCGCGCCCGTCATCCCTACGGTGGCCGTCACCGGAGAAGGCATCAAGCAACTGGTCGACAGGCTGCAGGAAGCGAAAAGGGGAACATATCGATTCGCGGGCGAAGAACCCTGGCAGGAGATCGGGAAAATACTTGATCAGACGCAGACATTGACCCATCGGCACCACACATTCATGGAACGGGTCGGCGATCTGACGATCCATCCGTGGACCGGGATCCCGCTCGCGATCCTGATCATGTATGCGGTTTTCCAGGTCATACGGCTGATCGGAGAGGGCCTGATCGGGTACCTGTTCGAGCCGATCTTCGAAATCCTCTGGCGGCCGGCGATGATGGCGCTGTCGCGCCTTCTCGGATCCGCAGGGACATTGCACGACATCCTGATCGGGCAGCTCATCGACGGCAGGATCGATTTCGGCCAGTCGTTCGGCATTCTGACCACGGGCCTGTTCGTTCCGTTCGCCGCGGTTCTTCCCTATATCATCGCGTTCTACTTCGTGCTGAGTTTTCTCGAGGACTCGGGCTATCTGCCGAGACTCGCCGTTCTGGTGGACAAGTTCCTCCACGTGATCGGGCTGCACGGCATGGCGATCATCCCGATGTTTCTCGCCTGCGGGTGTAACGTTCCCGGCGTTCTGGCGACGAGGATACTCGAGACGCGGCGCGAACGGTTCCTCGCGGCGACCCTGATGTCGATATCGATACCCTGCATGGCTCAGACCGCGATGATCTTCGGCCTGCTCGGTCCCTACGGTTCCCGCGGGCTGTTCCCCGTCTTCATAACCCTGTTCATCGTGTGGGTAGCCGCCGGCGTGCTCATGAGGAACCTCGTGAGGGGGGAAAGTCCCGAGATCTTCACCGAGATTCCGGCATATCGGTTCCCTCATATGAGGGTGATGCTGAAGAAGGTCTGGATGCGGGTCAGATGGTTCCTCAAGGAGGCGGTGCCGTTCGTCCTCGCCGGCGTATTCATCGTGAACCTTCTCTACACGGCCGGAGTCATCCCGTTCCTCGGGCGGCTTGCCGCGCCGGTCGTCACCCGCCTGCTCGGCCTTCCCCTCGACGCGGTCGGGGCCCTCATCATCGGGTTTCTCAGGAAGGATCTGGCCGTCGGGATGCTGGCGCCCCTCGATCTGTCGATGAAGCAGCTGATCATTGCGAGCGTGGTCCTCACCATGTATTTCCCCTGCGTCGCCACCTTCGCCGTGCTGCTCAAGGAACTGGGGGTCAGGGACATGATAAAGGCGGCGATCATCATGATCGCTTCGGCGTTTCTCGTCGGAGCGCTGCTCAATCTGATCCTGTAGGAATAATTTCCGGCAATCGCCCTTCTCGTTGCATAGTCGATCCCTACGAGCGTCCGGCATCGCAGCAGTCACGGGAGATCGCGGCATGTCCTGATACAGGTGGCCAGTCTGCCCGCCTCGGGCGGATGGAGGGGAAAAGTAAACTTGAGTTTACACTCCGTTGTATGATACAATAGCTGCACTCGTTAAAGCGATTCTGGAATCAACGGGGATTCGTCCGTGCCTATTCAAGATCATAGATAACGTGCATGTTTAAACGGAGGGGATCATGAGCCGTTCCTTGCCCCTTGCGGGCCTGTTACTCCTGGAAATCCTGCTGTCCGGCGCCGGGGCGCTTCATGCTCAGGAGCCCGGTTCGGTCGTGGCCTGGGGGTACAACGGTTCCGGCCAGTGTGATGCCCCCGCTTCCAATCTCGGCTTTGTATCAGTGGCGGGTGGTGGGGCTCACAGCCTGGGACTGAAACTGGATGGGACAATCGTAGCCTGGGGATTCAATTTCTCCGGTCAGTGCAATGTTCCCTCTCCCAACACCGGCTTCGTGAAGGTGGCGGCTGGATATTTTTTCAGTCTCGGTCTCAAGTCGGACGGCAGGATCGTGCCCTGGGGAGACAATGACAGGGGCCAGCTCAGCATTCCCTCGCCCAATGAGAATTTCGTTGCTGTAGCGGCGGGATACGAGCACAGCCTGGGCCTCAAGTCCGATGGGACTATCGTAGCCTGGGGCAGACATGATTTTTACCAGTGCACCGTCCCTTCGCCCAACGCAGATTATATAGCCGTTGCTGCTGGCATGTATCACAGCCTGGGGTTGAAGTCTGACGGAACGATCGTAGCGTGGGGCGGGAACAGTCAGGGCCAGCTGGATGTGCCCGCGCCGAACGCCGGTTTTGTGGCCATTGCGGCGGGGTATGATCACAGCCTCGGCCTGAAGAGCGATGGAACGATCGTGGCCTGGGGACGCAGCTCCGAAGGCCAGTGCACCGTCCCCGCGCCGAACGGGGGGTTCGAAGCGGTCGCGGGGGGAGGATACCACAGCCTGGGGCTCAAGGCTGACGGAGCAGTCGTGGCCTGGGGGTATAACGAGAACGGGCAATGCTCCGTTCCCACGCCGAACGAGGGATTCATGGCCGTCGCGGGAGGCGCGTATCACAGCCTCGCCGTGCTGGAATCGCTGGAACAGCCTCAGATCCTCTCGGCGAGCGTCCTCAACGCCTTCGCGGGATCCGACATCGCCGTACGGACCAAGGTCCGGGCGGGCACCTATCCGATCGGATCGGTCACCCTCTATTACACGATCGATGGAGGCCCGGCGCAGAGCCAGTCCGCAGTCTATCAGGGCGACAGCATCTGGGTCGCATCGCCGGGTCAATTTCCGGGGGGCTCTGCGATCGCCTGGAGGCTCGTGGCGCGCGACGCTCAGAATAACGAGGCGTTCTGGCCGACGGGGGGCGGGTGGCTGTTTTTCAAGCTCCTCGTTTCGGGACCGGTCGTCGCCTGGGGACGAAACGATTTGAGCCAGTGTTCCGTACCTGAGCCCAACGATGGTTTATGTGCCGTCGCAGCGGGCTGGAGCCATAGTCTGGGACTGAAGTCGGACGGAACTATCTCGGCCTGGGGAAGTAACAGCTTCGGCCAGCGCGACGTCCCCGCGCCCAACGAGCAATATACTGCTGTCGCAGCCGGATGGGATTTCAGCCTGGGTTTGAAGGCTGAGGGAACGATCGAAGCCTTGGGGATCGACAACTATGATCAGTGCAACCTTCCGGTGTCCAACGAAGATTGTGTGGCGGTGGCTGCAGGCTGGTACCACGGCCTTGGTCTTAGATCCGACGGCACGATAGTCGCCTGGGGGCGCAATGACGACGGTCAGTGCGACGTTCCCGCTCCGAACGGAAGTTTTACGGCAATTGCAGGGGGCATTACCCACAGTGCAGGTCTCAAACAGGACGGATCGATAGTCGTCTGGGGTTCTAACCTGTATCACCAGTGTGATGTTCCGGTACCAAACGCCGATTTCATCGCGATCTCTTCGGGCGGCCATCACATCCTGGGACTGAAATCAGACGGCTCGATTATCGCCTGGGGATACAATCCCGATGGCCGTTGTAACGTTCCCGAACCGAACGAAAATTTTACAGCCGTTGCGGGAGGGGGCAGCCATAGTCTCGGCCTGAAGCAAAACGGGTCGATTGAGGCTTGGGGATTGAACGGCAATAACCAGTGCATCGTCCCGGAGCCGGACGCCAATTTCGCGGCCATGGCGGGGGGAGTCTATCACAGTCTTGCGGTGCAGAAAACCGCCGAACTTGCGCAGATCGTATCTGCGAACGTTCTTAATGCTTTTGAGGGATTCGATATTACCGTGCGCGCCAATGTCCAGGCGGGCGATTTTCCGGTAAGCACGGTCACCCTCTTATACACGATCGACGGCGGGCCGGAGCTGAGCCAGTCCGCCGCCCAGGAGAGCGACAGCATCTGGGTCGCATCGCTGGGGCAGCATCCGAGCGGCACCGAGATCGCATGGCGCCTTGTGGTGCGCGACGAGCAGAACGGCGAGGCGTTCTGGCCGGCGGGGGGCGGTTCACTGACCTTCGTGGTTACAACAAGGATCCCCCCCACGATCGGGGTCTATGCAGACGATCAGCATTCCGTGACGAGTTTCACGACGACCGGGCCGTACCAGTCGATACCGGTGTGGATCTGGTGCCGTCCGGGAGAAGACGGTGCAAAAGGAGCGGAATTCGCCCTGGAGATGCCGGCAGGGTCGTTCCTGATCTCGAGCGAGTATCCCGCCGGCGCTGTTACGATGGGCGATCTGGCCGGCGGATTGAGCATAGACTACGGCGTCGGCGCGTGCGAGCAGGACTGGCACTGGGTGGCGAAGGCCGCCATGATGATGACGCACGCAGATCCTTCGTATGTCGCGGTGGTGGAACATCCCGCAGTCGGAGCGCTTCATGTTCTCACCTGCGAGAATGCGCTGCAGACCGCCGTCGGAACGACGATACTCTCGATCAACGGATACGGGCTCAACCTGACCGGCGCACGGGGCATCGATCGCCACACTATTCTCGTTGAATTCAGCAATCCGGTCGATCCGGCAGACGCTGGAACGGCGGCAAACTACGAGGTGTTCGAGACCGCCGTTCCGACGAATACATTCGCCGTCACGGCGGCGGAATTGCTCGCCGGCAACGCTACGGTCAGGCTCACGCTGGGAAGCGAGATGACTCTCGGAACGCAGTACACGGTCAGCGTGAGCAATGTCAGGGATACCGGCGGAATGGAGATTGAACCGGGATCGGAAATCTCCTTCGTGCTGAACGAGCCTCTCCCCCCCGCGATTGCCTCGCTGGCCGCTGTGGATCAGCAGCTGCTTGAGATCGTCTTCAGCGAGCCCGTGGATCCCGTGAGCGCCCAGAATGCCGGCAACTACGGTTTATTCGCGACAGCCGATCCCGCCGATACCATCCCGATCTCGCTCGCCACGCTGCAGCCTGACGGGACGACGGTGAGGCTTGTTCACGGCGGATCGCTCGTTCACAACACATCGTATACCGTACGGGTCAGTTCCGTCGCGGACACTCTCGGAAATGCGATCGATCCGCCGGCCGGGACGGCATTCCTGTTCCTCGACACCTATGCCCCGTCCGTAGCAGGGGCCGAGGCGGTAAGCGACACTGTGGTCACGGTCGCCTTCAGCGAGCAGATAGATCCATCGGCGGCGGATCCCGCCCGATTCCAGGTGTCGATATTCATGAGTTCCCCTCTTGTGACGATCCCGATAGCGTCGGCGCAGATGGCTCCGGGAGGCGACGGCGTGATCCTCGCGCTGGGGGGAAGACTGAGCCCGGTGGTCACCTATCGGGTCGAGGCTTCTCAGGTAACGGATA
>JAQVGR010000048.1 GCA_028696635.1 Candidatus Krumholzibacteriia bacterium
TCCTCCCGCACCTGAGCGACCGCGACGACCTCAACTACATCATCGGCGAGATGATAGCGGAGCTCAACATCGGCCACACGTACGTCTACGGCGGGGACTACTCCCGGTTCCCGACGGTGCCCGGCGGTCTGCTCGGCTGCGACTTCGAGGTCGACGCGAAGAGCGGCCGGTACCGGATCACGAAGATATACAACGGCCGCAACTGGGAGCCGCTGTTCGTCGCGCCGCTCGTCCAGCCCGGGATCGGGGTGAAGGAAGGGGATTACCTGATCGCGGTCAACGGCATCGAGCTGAAATACCCGGCCAACCCGTTCGAGCTCCTCGAGAACACGGCGGGGCGGCAGACGGCGATCAAGGTCAGCGGGAAGCCCGGCGGCGAGGACGCGAGGGAGTACACCGTCGAACCGGCCGCCAGCGACATCAACCTGCGCTACGACGACTGGGTCGAGAGCAACCGGCAGAAGGTTCTCGAGGCCTCGGGCGGAAAGATCGGGTACGTGCACGTGCCGAGCACGGCGGTCACCGGGCTCTACGAGTTCGGACGCCAGTTCTTCCCGCAGGCCGACATGGACGGGATCATCGTCGATGTGCGCTACAACAGCGGCGGCTGGATGCCCTCGCTCTTCGTCGACCGGCTCGGCCGCAGGCTCAGCAGCTACTGGGGGCGCCGGTACGGCACCGTGGCCCGGTTCCCGTCGACGGCGCCGGTCGGCCATCTCGCCTGCCTGATCAACGAGCGCGCCGGCTCGGGCGGCGACGCCTTCCCCTACTTCTTCCGGCAGGCGGGGCTCGGGCCGCTGATCGGCAAGCGGACCTGGGGCGGGCTGGTCGGGATGAACCGCAACATCCCGATGGTAGACGGCGGCACGGTGACCGTGCCGACTGTCGGGTTCATGAACCTCGATGGCGAGTACGACGTCGAAGGGTACGGCGTCGCCCCGGACGTCGAGGTCGAGAACGAGCCGGACCGGGCGGCGAAGGGGGTCGACCAGCAGCTCGACTCGGCGATCGACTACCTGATGAAGAAGATCAAGGAGGATCCTCCGGTCAGGCGGGTGCCGAAGCCGAAGGATCCGGACAAGAGCTGACGAGCGGCAAGATCGCCGTCAAGCGAAGCGGGACGGCCGCTCAGGCGGCCGTCGGCCCGCGGAAAAGGCCCCCTCCGGGGACTCCCCGGAGGGGGTATTTCATTCGGGGTGCGAATCCGGGGATCGCCTCACCGCACCGGCGCTCCGGAGCCGGTGGCGACGAACGCCGCCCAGTAGAACGGATGCGACGTCGCCGGATCGCCGAGCAGCTTCAGGCGCGCCCCGTTCAGTGCGGCATGGGGCGGCTCTCCCTCCTTCACGAGGCGATCGTAGCACTCGCGCATCAGGGCGCTCGTCGACTCGTCCGGCACGGCCCAGAGGCTGGATATCACGTTCTGCGCCCCGGCGCCTAGGAATGCCCTGGTAAGGCCCACGACCCCCTCGCCGCGCCCGAGGCGGCCGCGCCCGGACTCGCAGGCGGAGAGGACGACGAGCCGCGCGCGCACCGGCTGGGCGAGGATCTCGAGGGTATGCAGGTACCCGTCCTCCGTCCCCTCCGCTCCGGGGCAGAGGGCGATGCTCGAGTTCGAGGGCTGCGCGGGATCGACGAGGCCGTGAGCGGCCAGATGGACGATCCGGGGAACGCCGGCGCGAAGCGCCGCCTTCACCGCCGCCTCGCTCGCATCCGCGCCGAGGAGCAGCGTGCGTCTCTTCTCTTCGAACCGGGCACCGATCCCCTCGACCTCCGCCCGCGTTTCGGGAAGCGGGGCGAGCGGTCGTCCGTCGCGCGTATCGAGCGCCGAATAGTCCGGATCCCCCGCTGCGAGCAGGTCGATCCCGTAAGAGACCTTCTCCCCGTGCGTGCGCATGGCCAGGTAGACGGAGACCGAGGGCGCATAGAGCGGCGCATGCCTGCGCGCGAGCAGGGGCAGCCCGCTCCACGGCGCATCGCCCGGCGCGTCGCCCTCGAGCAGAACCTCGAAGGGTATCTCGAAGAGGCAGCCGTCGGGGACGATAACGAGATGATCCGCCCCCTCCAGACACTCGCGGCCGGGCAGCAGCAGGATCTCGTAGAGCTCTCGCGCCAGGCGCCGCAGCGCGGCGTCGCCGCCCCCGGGAGACCTGATCGCGTCGACGAGCATCGCCGCGCGGCGCTGCAGTTCGGGACGCGCGGGGAGCCCGTGCATCTCGGCGCGATCCCGGTCTATCACCCAGAGCTGCGACGCGCTGTCGCCGAGGGCGTAGGCGAAGATCACCGTCTTCTTCGGCAGAGCCGATCTGACCTCGCCGAGACCGGCGACTTCTCTCGGGAGGGCGCCGGTCGAGAAGGCGATCCGCTGCCGGCGCAGCCGGGCGTACCGCCGCTCGAGGCGCCGCAGCTCGGAGCGGTAGTCGGACGCCGCGGGATCGAGCCGGTAGATCGAATCGAGCACCGCTTCCTCGGCGGGGATCGCCTCCCCGGCGAAGGCATGCTCGAGCAGGTCGAGCAGCCCCCGTGCCTTGGCCCGCTCGATAGTCCGGAACGCCTCGGAGGACCAGGCCGGATCGCCGCCGCCGGCGAGTCCCGCATAGTACCGGGCGACCTCCTCGTAGTAGTATCGGCGCGATCCGCCGAGAAATCCGCCGCCGGTCTCGGCCCCGCCGACCCCCGCGCGGACCTCCTCTATCATATCGAGCGCCCTCTCGTAGTAGTGGCGGGCGCTGTCGGGATCGCTTCCTTCGAAGGTGTGAGCGATCGCGAACCACATCGCCTGCGTCAGCTCCTCGCTCCCCGAGGAGCGGATGCGGTCTCTCATGTCGGCGATCATCCCCCGCGCCTCGCCTGCCTTCCCCTGCATCGCCAGCACGTTGGCGATCCCCATCCGGTCCTCGAGTATCCTGAGCTCCGCCTCGTCGTACTCGTCCTGCGCGAGAGCATCCCGCCAGCGGGAGAGCGACTCTTCGAGCCTGCCGGCCGGCTGCCCCAGCTGGGCGGCGAGCACGTGCGCCTCCCGGTACGCGACCGGGTCCTGCTGCCTCTCGGCGAGAGAGAGCGCCGAATCGGCGAAGGCGAGGCCGTTTCCGAAGGCGCCGAGCTCGAGGAAGAGATAGCCGAGCTTGATCAGCGCCTCGCTCTCGTGCCCCGGATCCGATTGGCCGCGGGATTCGTCCAGGTACGCGAGCAGATCCTCTCGCGCGCGCTCGAGCTCGCCCATGTTGAGATAAACGAGTCCGCGGTTTCGGTGCAGTTCCATCGTCCGCAGCGGATCGGGATGACGCTCGAGAAGCGCGGCGACGAGGTCGAGCTGCTCGAGCGCTTCGGTGTACCGGGCGGCCCGGTCGAGGTTGAGGGCGATA
Organism: Candidatus Krumholzibacteriia bacterium; assembly: GCA_028696635.1. Classification (GTDB taxonomy): domain Bacteria; phylum Krumholzibacteriota; class Krumholzibacteriia; order Krumholzibacteriales; family Krumholzibacteriaceae; genus JAQVGR01. The sequence continues at coordinate 3,366 of JAQVGR010000048.1, forward strand.
TTGCTTCGCACGGCGATCTCGCGTGCCGGATCTCCTTCGGAGAGGGCGATACCGAGGGCCCTGTCGTACGCCTCGTTGGAGCGCGCCATCCTCCCCATCGCCTCGTACAGGGCGGCGATGCTGTTGTATATGTCGAAGAGCTGCGCCGGCGTCCCGGTCGTCTCGAGGAGCTCGAGCGCTTCGGTGTATGCGTCTCGCGCCCTCGTGAGATTGCCCAGCTGCGTGTGGACGTTGCCGAGATAGGTCAGCGAGGTGCCGAGCCCGGAGAGGTCGCCGGTGAGGCGCCGCAGCTCGATCGCCCGTGTGTAGTAGTCGGCCGCCTCGGCGAACCTGCCGGTCATGTAGGCGGCGCTCCCGAGGCCGTTGAGGGTGCGCCCCTCGAGGATCCGGTCATCTATCGCCCGGCGCGCGGCGAGCGCCTTCTCGTAGTACCCCTGCACCCTGTCGAAATCCTGCGCGTTCCAGGCGACCACGCCGAGGCTCCCCCACACGACGGCGTCCGAGTACGCGTCGCCGATGGATCGGTAGATCTCCCCCGCCTCGAGCAGGAGCCGTTCGGCTGCCGCGTAGTCGCCGGCGCCCCGCGCCTTCGTCGCCTCCTCCTCGAGAGAGTTCCCCCTGGTGCGGAGCGCCCGCTGCTCCGCCGTCCATCCGCGGTAGACGCGGGCGAGATCGAGCGGCGCGCGCGAACCGCCGCGCTCGGCGTGATACCTGGCGATATGCTCGGCGAACCCGATGTTCTCGTCGCGCTCGGCGGTGCGCCCCTCTTCGCCGACGATGATCGCCACGTCGAGCATCCGGTAGACGACGGCTCCGGCGAGCACAGCGTTCTCCCGGACGAACCGCGCGAACGCCCCCTCGTCCTCGAGGCGCGAGAGCGAATCGGCCGCGATCAGGTAGTCGTCGACGGGGTCCTGGGCATGAAGGGTGGAAAAGGACAGTATCGATGCGGCCGCCAGCACGGCGGGAAATCGCCCCCTCGGTTTCATGACAGACATCTCCTCCTGTTCCGGTGATCTCGAAGATGATACCGCAGCGGAAACGGATCTTACAGACATTAATGGTCCCGATGGCACAGAGGGGGCGGGTGAGATACCCGCCCCCCGTCGATATGAGCGTCTTTCTACCCGGCGCTACTTCAGAAGCACCATCTTGCGCGTCTGCTCGAACGTCCCCGCCCTGAGCCGGTAGAAGTACACGCCGCTCGCGGCGGCGGCGCCGTCATGCCTCCGCCCGTTCCACTCGATCGTGTGCTGCCCCGCGGGCCGCGCCTCGTCGAGGAGCGAGGCGACCAGCCGCCCCGCGGCGTCGTAGATGCGAAGGCTCACATGCGCCCGCTCCTGTATCCCGAACGCGATGACGGTGCCCGGATTGAACGGGTTCGGCCGGTTCTGTTCGAGGAAGGACGCCGCCGGCAGCGGCGCCGGCTCGTCGCCGGTGATCTCCTCGGAGCAGAGCAGCGCGTACCCGCTCTCGTTCCCGTGCACGTCCACCGCGGCAACTTTATAGCAGTACCCGCTGTCCCAGGCCCAGTCCCCGTCGAAGGCGATCGTGTCGCAGAGCGAGGCGAGCAGATTCCCCGGACCCGGCGCAAACCCCGGGCCGACGTCGCGGTATACGCGGTATTCATCGAGGTCGCTCTCCGCGTTCGGCGCCCAGGAGAGCACCAGCCCTTCGGGGACGAACGACTGCTCGCCGGCCAGGCACAGGGGCGCGCACGGGGCGAGGTTGTCGACCGAGTACCCCGAATCGGGGGCGGAGGCGAAGTACGTCGCAGGGTAGATCGTCTGCGCCACGACCTGGAAGTAGTGGTAGCCCGTGCCATATTCCGTCGAGTCGCAGAGGGTCTCGAGCGGCAGGGCGTATGCCGGCTGGTAGTAGATATCCTGCATCTCCATCAGCTGCCAGTAGTATGAGGCGCCGCCGAGCGTCTCGACCCTGACCGTTCCCTTCGGCAGGTCGGCGGGGATGCCGTCTGCAGCGGCGAGAACCGGACGCCCCTGCTCGCCGGCCAGCACGGCGGCGACCGGATCGATCGCCCGCCAGATCGTGTAGTGGGTGACGAGGTTCCCGGCATACGTCTCGTCGCGGCTCGCGTCCCACTCGAGCCAGACCTGCCCGCCCTGGTCGGCGGGAACATCGGCGACCCGGGCGATCACCGGCGCCGGGTCGTAGAGCTCGCCGTTGGCATCGATGTTCCCCGCGTAGATGTCGTAGTTGCCGACGCGGCTGTCGTGCCACACGACGACCGCCCCGCCGGCGCCGTTCGACATGATGCGGGGGCAATCCTGGTAATCCGCCGCGCCGCAAAGGAGGATGCCGCTCGATCCCCACTGGGCGGCGCCTCCGGAATCGACCCGCTGCACACGGACGTTATAGTTGTCGAGCCACGAGACGACCGCCCCTCCCTCGCCGTCCGGGCAGATCCTCGCCTCGTACTGATAATATGGCTGGGCGCTGAGCCTGACTCCGCCCGTCGCCCACAATCCGATTCCGGCCGGATCGATCCGCTGCGCGTACACCTGGTACCTGCCGTCCTGCGTACGATCGTCGAGCCAGCAGATCACCGCGCCGCCGGCGCCGTCCGGGGCGCAGTACGAATAGAACTGGGAACCCGGCTGCGAGCAGACGGCCGCGCCGTTGACGCCCCACTGGACCGCTCCCGCCGGGCTGATCCGCTGCGCGTAGATATCGCACACCCCGCCCCCCTCGTTGCGCTGGTCCATCCAGGTGATGATCGCGCCGCCGAGGCCGTCTTCCGTGATCGAGGGGTTGCCCTGCACCGAGGTCTGGGTGCAGATCGCCACCCCGCCGGATGTCCATACGACCGCTCCCGATCCGTCCATCCGCTGCGCATAGATATCGTAGTTGACGTTGCGCAGATCCATGAATGCCGTGATGACTCCCCCCATGCCGTCAGGTACCGGCCGGATCCAGACCTGGTTGTTGGCCGCCGTGCAGGCGCCGACGCCGTCGTATGCCCACCAGACGTATCCCGCGGCGTCGATCCGCTGGGCGTAGACGTCGACGTTGCCGTTGCGCCAGTCCTCCCAGACGATGACCGCGCCGCCGGAGCCGTCCGGCACCGGGTATGGATACTGCTGCGTCGAGTTGTTCGTGCAGACCGCGATACCGTTGGTCGTCCATCGCGCCGTGCCGGACGGACCGATCCGCTGCGCGTAGATGTCGTCGTTCCCGTTCCTGCCGTCCCTCCAGGACAGTATCGCCCCGCCGGCGCCGTCCTCGCAGATCTGCAGATCCGCCGCGTACGAGGGATCCGTGTTCACCGCGACCCCGTCCGCCGCCCAGAGCGGCATCCCGCTCACGCTGATCCTCTGGGCGAAGATATCGTTGTTGCCGTTGCGCTGGTCGAGCCAGGCGATTAAAAACCCGCCCGACCCGTCAGGCGCGATGACCGGGAACGATTGCGAAGCGGCTTGCGTGCACACCTCCACGCCGTCCTCTACCCAGTACGCGTGCGCCGGCGCGGCTATGGCGAGGAGCGTGGCCATGCACGCCGCCAGGAAAAACAGCGGTGCAATTCTCATCCGGGATCCTCCCTGTTCATGTGTGGAGATCGAGCCTGAGCAATTCTACCACGAAAGGATGGAAAAATCAATCGCGGGGCCGGGGGGCTCAAAATAAGGCATCGGGGCGAGGGTCGCCCTGCCGATGCACAATGCATCTCCCGTGCGGGTTATCCTCCGCCGGAACGAAACCGCAGGAAGCCCGATGCGCCGCGGCGCCGGACGGGAGGGAACGACCGGGAACCGGCAATCTGCATCGCCGTCACGGCCCGAACGGCGACTGCGCCTGCGGGCCGATCAGCAGTTCCGCCGGCAGGAGCAGCTCGGCGGGGAACGGTTCCTTTTGCGCGCGGGACGGGGCCGGCTGATCGCCGGCCTGTGCGCGCGTCACGAGCCCCTGCTCCTCGAGGACGCCGATGCAGGGGGCGAGGCGCTGGACGAGCGAGCGCCGCAGAAGATCGGCCCTGCCGCCCTTTCCCGCGCTCTCATAGATCGCGATCGCATGAGCCGTGTACGCCGGCCGGGAAGAATCAAGCCTCATCGCCGCCTCTGCCATGAGGATCGGCGCGATCTCGAACCCCTCGCCGCTCATCGCCTGCGCCGCGCTGTCCAGAGAGGCGGCGAACGTCCGCCCCTCCAGCGAGAGCCCGGCGACCGCGACGGCGACGCACAGGACGGCGATCGCCGCGCCGGTCCGCATCGCCGCCGCGTGTCCGTTCCCCTTTGTCGCGCGTCGCATCCCCTCGAGCGCCTGGACGACCCATGAGACGGCCCCCAGCAGCGCGCAGACGGCGAGGCCGATGAAGAGGTACTCGAGAGTGCGCGGGGCCGCCGCCAGCGCCCCGGCCTGGCGATTGAAGCGCCAGAGCCAGTCGGCCTGCGAGAGGATCAGGATGCTCACCAGGGCGAGGCAGACCATCCAGAGAACCGCCGCCGCCTGACGCGAGCGGCCCGAGATCATCAGACCGAGACCGGGCATCGCCGCGCCGAGGATACCCGAGCCGGCGGGGCGCTTGAGGAATTCGGGGATCCTGCGCACCCTCGCCCCTTCCTGCCGGCCGATCAGGAAAACGCCGCGCGCCCAGACGGCGGTCATGCCGACCGCCGCGACGCAGGCGGCGAGCAGGAAGGCGACCGCTTCGCGCGAACCTGCGAACGTCGCCGAGACGACCGCCTCCCATCGCCAGAGCGTCACCAGGCCGATGAGCACGGAGAGGACCGCCGCGATCGCCCAGGGCCGGCTCCTCCGCCCCCGCGAGGTGGCGAATATCGCAAAAGGCCCGGTGCAGTAGAGCAGCAGCAGGGGCCAGCCGGGGCGGCGATCGGCGGATCGCAGGGCGGAAGATGTCCCGTCGTTTCCCGCCGTTCCCTGCGAAGTCCCGTCGCCCGGCGGCAGGTCCACATCGACGCGCGGTTTGCGTTTGCTCGGCTCGATCACATATGTCTTCTGTGGTCCGCTCATGCTAATCCCCCTGCTGACAGAACCTTGCGGCACTCGGGCTGTTCCGGCCCGATCGCCGGAGGCACCGGCCGGTCTGGATACGGCAAATCCCGTGCCGATGCAGGGCCCGGCCCGGCCGATCTCCCGGCCCGGGATCCAATGATTCCGTTGCGCCTGTTCGGGAGAACGGGCATATTGTAGTTCACATATTCGAGCCGTCCGCGCCGGGCTCTTCGCCCGCGCGGGCAGCGCCGACCCCGGACACGACAGACGAGGAGGACTCAACCG
>JAQVGR010000049.1 GCA_028696635.1 Candidatus Krumholzibacteriia bacterium
ACCCGGTGAGGATCAGCCCGACGGGGCCTATCTTCTGGTCGACCGACGCCTCCAGTTTCTGGTTGTCGTACCCCTTGAGGTACGTGTTGTCGTAGTTGAAGACATATGTCGAGATCAGCGGGATCGTGTCGGGGGGAGAGACGTTCTCCTCGACGATGTCAATGTACTCGGGGCCCTGGAAGATGCTCGAGAGCGAGGGCATCTTCGACGATTTCCCCCAGCTGACCCGCATCTGCGTGTCCTTGAAGAGCTGGTACTTGAATCTCACGCGGGGGTTGAGATAGGTGCCGTTCTTCGACCTGACCACGCCCTCGTCGTTGAACAGGCCGCCGAGATTGAGCTCCTCGGGGTTGTACATCTCGTACCGGAACCCGAGATTGAGCGACCACGGCTGGAACCGGAGCGACCCGGAGATCTCGTCCTCGAAATAGAAACTCGCCGTGTTCAGGTCGGGGGAGGCGTCGTACGGAAGCGGGCGCTGCCCGGGATTGCCGTTGGGGGGGAAGAACGGGTCGAAGATCTTGCCCTCGCCGCGGTTGCCGTCGAAGGTGTACTCCCCGCCGGCGAGCAGGGCGTGATCGAACCGCGACGTCCCGAAGTTCCAGCGGAAGTTGAGCTTCGCGCCGAGGTTCAGTTCCTTCCCCTTCGTCCATATCCGCGAGAGGTACGCCCCCGCGCCGAACACGCCGGGGTAGGTTCCCGGCTGCTCGGCGTCGGTGAGGATCCGTACGTCGGCCCCGACGAGCTTCTGGTAGTAGCTGTCGCGGATGGTGTAGTTGATGTTGGCCGTCCACTCGAGCTTCGTGTCGGCGGTCGGCTTGAAGTCCACCGAGTGGCCGTAGACGAAGGTCTTGTCCCGGTTGTACTGCTCGATCGAGAGCGGGTCGTCGACCTTGGTGTCCTGCTCGTCCCTCGTGCCGGTATAGTAGAACTTGTTGAGCAGGCCGAGCCGGTCGCCGAGCATCTGGTTGCGGAAGGTGAGCTGGCCGTTGTACCTGATATACTCGTCCCCGTCGCGGCGGATGTCGCGCTCGCTGTAGGCGGCGTTGGCGTTGTACGTGAGCCCGGTGCCTCCCAGCACGGGCAGCATGAATCCGCCGTTGAGGTTCCCCTCCTTCGTGTCGGGGTTCGACTTGATCTTGAGGCGGTTCGGCTGGCGGCCGGACTTGGTCTCGACCTTGACGAGGCCGGTCGTCAGGTCGCCGTACTCGACCGAGGGGACGCCGGTGATCACCTTGACGTTCTGGATGTTGTCGGCCGGGATCGTCCGAAGATCGACCTGGCTCCCCGAGGTCGTCGAGGTTCCGCCGTACGAGGTGCCCGTCCCCCGCTGGAGGTTTGCGTTGTTCGAGAGAGAGATGTCGTCGACGAGGACCTTCGTGCCGAACAGGGCCAGGGTCTCCTCGGTCCCGCCGATATCGCCCGACCCGCGCAGGCCGACCTGCGTCTTCTTCGAGAGCCCCGGCGGCGCGGTCCGCTCGACGCCGGGGACCAGGTCGAGGATATCGCCGAGGTTGGTCGAGAGCTGGTGCTCGATCTCGGCGCTGGAGATGCTGTGCGTCGTCTCGATGTCCTCGGGCAGGAGCTCGCGCTGGTCGATGACGTTGATCCCCGCGATCGAGAAGAAGATGTTCTGCTCGGGGTCGCCGTAGACCATGTCGCACTTGTAGGTGGTGATCCTCCCTCCCTTGACGAATATCTCCTGGTAGCAGGTGCTGAAGAACTCGTCCTTGAATATCGTGATGCTGTACGTCCCCTCGGGGAGGTCGAACTGGAAGTTGCCGCCCTTGTCTGTCAGCGTGCTCGTCGTGGTCCCCTGGATCGCGACGAGCGCCCCCTCGACAGGCTTCCCCGTTATCATGTCCAGGACCTTCCCCGCGAGGCGACCCTTGCGCTGCGCCGCGGCCGGCGCCGGCAGGGCGAGGGTCGCCGCGCAGAGCACACAAAGCGCTGCCGTCAACGCGCGGCGCTGCCAGGCGATTTTACTCATCATCCTGCTTCCGTGATTGGCGGACCGTGTAACCATCAATGAACACCCGTTCACTCCCGCCGGGAGCGGGAGACCCTCTCTCCCTTATTATAAACGTCCGAACCGATATTATCCTGCATATTTAGAGATACGGGTCCCTCAATGAATGGTTCCACCCATACCCGACCATCCCCCCGCTGCTCGCACAGGGGCTCGCGACGGGCAGCCGGCAGGGATCCCGAGGCGGACGGAGATTCTAATCTCAATTGATTATTATTATTACCCGCACACTTCGGAGAAAAGCCGCAGGAGGTTCTCCCCCGCCACCGCGGCGACCTCCTCGCCGCTCCACCCGCGGCGCCCCAGCTCGGCGGCGAGCGCCTGCATGCGGGAGACATCCTCGAGACCCGGGGGGACCAGCATGATCCCGTCGAAATCGGAGCCGATCCCGACATGCCCCGTCCCGGCGACCGAGGCGGCGTGCTCGATGTGGTCGGCCACGGCCGGGAGGCCGGGGAGCGGGATCCTCGCGAGTTGCTCGAGGTACCGGGGCAGCAGCTCCCCGTCGGCGCGCCCGGGATCGCCCCCGTACCGCGCGGCGAGCTCCCTGCGCTCGGCCCGGTACCTGTCCCAGACCTCGAAGACCGCGGTGTGGCAGGATTTGTCGAGGAAGGCGGGGAAGAAGTTGACGCAGGCGATCCCTCCTGCGCCGGCGACCTCTCTGAGGACCCTGTCGCCGAGATTGCGCGGGATGTCGCAGAGGGAGCGCATACCCGAGTGGGAGACGAGCACCGGACCCGCCGCCTCTATCGCGTCCAGGGTTGTCTCATCGGAGGCATGCGAGAGGTCGGCGACGATCCCCAGGCGCGCCATCTCGCGCACCGCCTCGCGCCCCGCCGTGCTGAGGCCGCCGTGCAGCCGCTCGCCGTCCCCCGAATTGGCAATCGCGTTCGAGCTCGTCCAGGTCAGGGTGACGCACCTCACCCCCGCCTCGTAGAGGGACACGAGCCCCGCCGCCGGATCGTTTCCGAGGACATGCCCCCCCTCGACGCCGATCACCGCCGCGATCCGGCCGCCGGCCCGTATGCGGGCGATATCGGTCCCCGAGCGTGCGATCTCGAGACGATCGCCGTGCCTCCGGGCCTGCGCCCGCACCGCCGCCGCCGCCTCGAGCGTGCGGGGCATCCAGCGCCCCGCAGCCAGGTCAGGGTCCACCCAGCAGGCGAAGACCTGCGCCCCGACCCCGCCCTTCTCCATCCGGGGGATGTCGACGTGGCCGTCGGGAAGACGCTCGCCGAGATCGACCGGAGTCTCGCCGACAAGGCGCATCGCCGTGTCGCAGTGGGCATCGAAGAAGAACACCTTCCGATCCTCGCTCATGCCGCCAGTATACCCGACCGCAAGGGGGCGCGAGCCATAAAAAAGGGCCGCGCGCCCGGCGCGGCCCCCGAAAGGATGCTCCGTCGTGCCCGACGGCACTTCAGTGGATGATCTTGGCCGAGGTGGCCGCGTCGCCGTACACGTAGAGCGCGTACGGCAGGAGGCTCTCCCTGCTGCGGATCGCGTACTCCTGGAAGGTCGGGCCGTTGAACCTGATGTCGTCGTCGTTGCTGGCGAAGAAGTCCCAGCCCCCGTTGTCGCCGGCGGTCGCGCCGCCGATGTAGTCGTAGTCCCCGACGATCTTCCCCCCGTAGAACTGCAGCCAGATCGTGTTGAGGGTGGCGGGGAACTCCCCCTGCATGGCGAAGTAGGAGGTCAGCGCCGACTGCACGTTCTTGATGTTCTGCAGGGTCACCGCCACCTGGGCCGCCTTTCGAGAGCGGTTGTAGTTCGCCATGACGATGGTGGCGAGAAAGCCGATGATCTCTATCACGATGAAGAGCTCGAGCAGCGTGAATCCGAGCCTCCCGAGGCCCCGGCGCCGTCCGGGCCCTTTTCCGATGCGCAGTAATGCACGCAAACGTCGCATAATGCACTCCTTTAGCGACGATTCAGGACCGCAGTCTTTCCGGCGCAATCTTTTGCAAGAAATATGACAATACGGGGGCGGGAACGCCCCCGTATGAAACGCCCATCGGGCAGTGGAAGCCGTATGGCTAGAACGCCACCGGCTCGACCTTCTTCACCTCGGGGATCCGCTGCTTGAGAACGCGCTCGACGCCGAAGGCGAGCGTCATCTGGGACATCGGGCAGCCGGCGCACGCCCCCTTGAGCCGGACCTTCACCACCCCGTCCACCACATCGACCAGTTCGATGTCCCCGCCGTCGGCCTGCAGATTGGGGCGTATCTCCTCGAGCACCTTCTCGACCTGTTCCCTCATCGTCTCGACCTCCGATCGTGATCGTCGCATTACGGTATGCCGCCCGGGGCGGCCCGCTGAATATAGTACATCGCCCGGGTCGTGGCAACCGGGCCCCCGCCGCAAAATCCCCTTGTTCGCATTCCACCATAATCGTATCATTTGTAAGAGATTTTCCTCATCACCGGGAGCCATGCTCGAGGAGCATCTTCGAGCGCCGCGCTCGAGAGACACCGCGAGGTCCGCCAGCGGGGAGCGTTCCGAATCATGCGCGAGAAATTACGCCCTTTGACCGTCTTCATCGCCGCGGCGACACTTCTCGCCGCCGTCACCCTCCCCGCCGCCCCGACCCGCGGCGAGGAAACGCAGCAGCAGCGGATCGAGCGGATCGCGCGCGAGATAGAGGAGCGCGGCGAGCACTGGACCGCCGGGCCTACCTGGCCGGGATCGCTCCCCGAGGCGGAGCGGCGGCTGCTGCGCGGCCTTCGCCTGCCGTCGCCCGAGGAGCTCGCCCGCGTACCGACGGTGGAGATCCCCGTCAGCGCCGCCCTTCCCGACGCGTTCGACTGGCGCCAGCACGGCGGCACCACCCCGGCCAGGAACCAGGGGGGGTGCGGCTCGTGCTGGGCCTTCGCCGCCGTCGGCCAGCTCGAGTCGCACGTGCGGATCTTCGACGCCCGGGTCTTCGACCTCTCCGAGCAGGCGATCCTCGACTGCAACATCTACGGGGCCGACTGCGGCGGCGGCTGGATGCAGGCCGCGTACGAGGTCTTCCGGACCTACGGGGCCGTCCTCGAGGAGTGCATCCCCTACCGGGCCGTCGACGGGAGGCCCTGCACGCAGGAGTCATGCGAGCCCGTTGCCGCGATCACCGACCCCGGCTATTACGGGATCGACAACAGCGTCGCCCAGATCAAGCAGACGATCTACGACACGGGGCCCGTGGTGACGGCGTTCTTCGCCCACGACAACTTCCACAACTACACCGGCGGCTGCTACGACGCCGACTACGGCGACTCCCCGAACCACGGAATGCTGATCGTCGGATGGGACGACAACGCCTGCGGCGGCGAGGGGGCCTGGATCGTCAAGAACAGCTGGGGGACCGACTGGGGGATCGACGGGTACTGCTACATCAGGTACGGCGTGTGCAGCATCGGCTCCTCGGTCTACCAGATCGATTACCTCCCCAGCGACGTCTACGTCGAGGTGACGGCGCCGGACGGCGGCGAGGAGCTCGACGCCGGCGCCCTCTTCGAGATCGCCTGGGTGACGGCGCGCGCGGTCCCCGACTCGATCACGATCTGCGCGAGCCTCGACGGCGGAGCGAGTTACGACTCGGTCATCGTCTCGGGTCTGCCGGGCGCGGCGACGAGCTACCTCTGGACGGTCCCCGAATGGCCCGTCAGGACGGCGCGGCTGAAGGTCGTGGCATGGCTCGACGGGAACGTGGGAGGGTACGACTTCAGCGACGCCGACTTCCGCATCAAGGGAGATCCGTACCTCTTCGTATCCCCGACCGGCGGGAACGTCTATCCCTACACTCTCCCCGCCTGGGCGGCGCGCTCGATAGGGGATGCCGTCGGTGCCGCGTTCCCCGGCGATACGGTGATGGTCAGCGCCGCCGTCTACCTCGAGAAGGTCACGGTGACGAAGCCGATTCAGCTGCTCGGCGGGTGGGACGCCGGGTTCGCCTCGCGCGACCCCGCCGCGAACCCGACCGCGATCCAATCGCTCGGCAGCACCGTCTCGTTCATGAACGTCGCCGGCGGATGCGGCGTGGACGGGTTCACCATCCGGGGCGGATCGGGGACGAGCTCCATGCTCCCCCTCATCGGGATATACGGAGGGGGCGTCTATTGCTACAACGCATCCCCCGCCATCACGAACAACATCATTACCGGTTGCGGATACACGAGCGGGTCGCAGTTCAGCGGCGGCGGCGGGATATCGGTCTACGGCGGCACGGCGGTCATAGAGGACAACACCATCAGCGACTGCGTGGCCCAGAGCGGCGGCGGGATCTACCTCTACCAGGGGGGCGCCGAGATCCGTCGGAACCGCATCACCGGATCATCCCCGAGCCCGGAGTACACGGGACCGCGCAGGGGAGGGGGGATCTACGCCTACCAGTCCCCCGTCGTCATGGCGCGGAACACGATCGAGGGGTGCGCGGGGTATGTCGACGGTGGCGGGGCGTACTTCCGGTTCGGAAACACACGGCTCGACGGCGACTCGATCGCCTTCAACGGATGCTCGGGCAGCGGCGGCGGGGTCTGTTTCGACCATGTCACCTTGACGGCGAAGCGCCTCGTCGTGCGGGGCAACGAGGCGGGCTCGACAGGCGGAGGGATCTACCTGCGCGTCAGCGGGATCGACGTCGAGAATTGCCTCGTGGCGGGGAACCGCAGCGGCATGATAGGCGGCGGGGTGTATGCGGACAGCGTCTGGGGAGGGATCGACCGCAGCACGATCGACCGCAACGGCTCCCTGTACGGAGGCGGGAACGTCTTCTTCGGGATGACGCTCCCGTCGCGCCCCCCGGTCACCGTCACCGACAACATCATCACGTACGGGCAGCCCTACGGGTTCCAGTCGAACTCGCTGGACAACATCGATTTCCGCTACAACAACCTCTTCGGGAACCTCCCCGCCGACTGGTTCATGGTCGCCCCCGACGGCACGAACATCAGCGCCGACCCGCAGTATGCCGACACGGCTTCGCTCGACTACCACCTCGGTCTGCACTCGGCCTCGATAGACGCGGGCGATCCGCTCGGCACCGACCCGGACGGCTCGCGCGCCGACCAGGGGGTCTTCGGCGGACCGGAGGCGGAGTTCGCCTCCCCGCCGTATATCGAGAGCCTGATCGCCGAGGCTCGGAGCGACTCGATGATACATCTCGCCTGGACCCCCTCGGCATTCCCCGGCGTCGCATGGTACGCCGTCTATGCCGGACCGGACGAGGGATTCACTCCCTCGCCGGCGGCCTTCCTCTGCCTGGTCGACGCGACGGCACAGACCTGGTACGACGACGTCCCGGTGCACGGGTGCAGGCACTACCGGGTCTCGGCGGTGGGGGCCGACGGCTACGCGGGCGGGTACTCCGCGCCGGCTGGGGACTGCGCCGGCGGCGACGCGATCGCCCCGACGGTCATCGTCGTCTCGCCGAACGGATCGGAGCGCTTCTATTCCGGCGGGCAGATGGAGATACGCTGGATCGCCCTGGACAACGACGCGGTCGACTCGGTCTCGATATGGCTCTCCGAGGACGGCGGGACGGCATGGACACTGCTCGCCGGCGGCGAGCCGAACGACTCGACATGCCTGTGGACCGTCCCGCCGCTGGCCGACGCCGACTCGTGCCTCGTTCGCGTCGTCGCCTGGGATCCGTCGCTCAACGCCGGCGAGGACGCGAGCGACGGCTTCTTCTCTCTCAAGGACCAGACGGGGATCGGGGACGATGAGGATCGGCCGCCGGCGCCGGGCCCGGTCACGGCCCTCGAGCAGAACTGCCCCAACCCGTTCAACGGGATCACGACAATCGCCTACACCGTCGCGGAGCCCTGCGCCGTCGACCTTCGCATCTACGATACCGGCGGACGGCTGATTCGCACGCTCGAGAGAGACGCCCGGCGCGCCGCGGGGCGTCACGCCGCCGTGTGGGACGGCAGGGACAACGCCGGCAGGGCGGCGGCCTCGGGGATATACTTCGCCCGCTTCTCGGCGGGGAAACACCGCGAGACGCGAAAGATGGTTTACCTGCGCTGACGGCGCCGGTAGAATCCACCGAAGCACGAGCCGGACGGGGATCCCGCCCCGCGGGTCCCCGTCCGGCGCCCTGTGACGCGGAGACGCAATGATCGCACACGCCGGGCACCACGACCACCTCGAAACGGGCCGCAGGATCACGTGGGCCGGGATCGCGCTGAACGCCGCGCTGACAGCGCTGAAACTCTTCGGCGGACTGACGGGGCGCAGCCGGGCCCTGCTCGCCGACGCGGTCCATTCGCTCTCCGACCTCGCGACCGACTTCGTCGTCCTCGTCGGGCTGCACTTCCTCGGCAAGAAGGAGGACACCGAGCACCCGTACGGCCACGGCAAGATCGAGACGCTCGCCACGCTCGTGGTGGGCTCGGTGCTGCTCGCCGCCGCGGTGAAGATCGGGTACGACGCGGCGACGGCGGTATCCGGCGGCGGGATCGCCGCCCCCCACCGCTTCACGATCGCGATAGCGGCCGTCTCGATCGCCTCGAAGGAATGGCTCTACCAGGCGACCGTCCGCGCCGGCCGCAGGGCGGGGAGCGAGGCGATGATCGCCAACGCGTGGCC
>JAQVGR010000050.1 GCA_028696635.1 Candidatus Krumholzibacteriia bacterium
CGCATCTTGATGCACGGCTTGCGGACCATCCCGACCCCCTCGGTCCACGGCCAGTTGTACAGGGGGACGATCATCGCGCGGTCGACGCGCGCGCTCCAGTATTCGATGTAGTCCCGCTGCTCGTGGCGATTCGATTCCATGTCGATCATCCGGACCTCGGTCACCGCCGTACGCCCGGACTCGCGCGCCATTCGCGCGAACCGTTCGATGTTCGCCACGACGCGGTGGTAATCGAGCCCGACCCGGTCCTTCGCGTAGGTCTCGGGGGAGAATGCGTCGATGCTGAATCTCATCAGGTCAATTCCCGCCTCCAGCAGCGAGGCGGCGAGCTCCTCGCCGAGGGCGTGCCCGTTGGTGTTGATCTCGGCGTGCGCAGTGGGGTCCTGTTTGATGTACGAAACGATGCGGGGGAGGCGCTTGTCGAGGAGGGCCTCGTTCTGCAGGAACGGCCGGTAGGTTATGCCGAGCCCCCGCGTGTCGTCGACGATCTTCATCCAGGTTTCGTCGGGCATGCGCCGCGGCGTGCGGTCGATGTCCCGCTGGGGACAGAACGGGCAATGCGCGTCGCAGCCTATCATCGTCTCGATCTGGATGTATCGGGGATGGGGTGGAAAACGCAGACTGTCCGTCACGTTACGCCCTTTCAATGCCGAGAAGCCGCTCGATGAGATCCGCGCAGCGGGAGGCGGCGCCGCATCCGCTGCGGATGAAACCGCTCCCGAGCCTTCCGAGCCGCGCGCGCTCCGCTTCGTCGCGCAGCAGGCCGGCCGCCGCCCGGGCAAACTCCTCAGGGGTCCGCACGATCCGGCCTGCGCCGAGTCCGACGAGTCTACCAGCTTCCCAGGAATTGTCAATCTTCGGTCCGAACAGGACGGGGAGCCCGGCGACGGCAGGTTCCATCACGTTGTGAACCCCGGTAGTCCGGCTGCCGCCGATATAGGCGAGCGCTCCGGCGCGGTAGAGCTCGGCGAGATATCCCACACCGTCGGCGACTATCACCGGCGCTCCGGCCGGGGCGCCGTCGAGAGCGGAGAGGCGCACACTGGGGAGGCCGTGGCGTTCAAGAGCCCTGCCGATCTCCTCCAGCCGCTGCGCTGTCGGCTCGTGGGGGGCGACGATCAGCCCCGCCTCCGGCTCTTCGGCGCGCAGGCGCGCGAATCCGGGGATCACCACCGCCTCGTCCTTCGGCCACGTGCTCCCGGCGATCAGCAGCGGGCGCCTGCCCGAAAAGACCGCCGGCGGGAGCTTCGAGACGGGGGCGTCGATCCGCGCGCAGACCTGGTCGAAGCGGGTGTCTCCGGCCACGATCACGCGCGAAGGATCGGGGAGGCCGCGAGCGAACCTGGCGGCGTCCTCGCCGGTGATGGCGGCGATCGCATCGAGCCGTTCGTAGAGCGAACGGTAGAAGCCGCGCGCGACCGGAGAGAGACGCCACGAGCCGGGGGAGAGGGTCCCCGATACGAGGACCTGCGGCACGCCGCTGCGGTGCGCCTCGGCGATCAGGTTCGGCCACAGGTCGAATTTCACGTACACCATCATCGACGGGCGCAGCGCCCCGATGCAGAGCCGCGCGTTGGCCGGCGTGTCCAGCGGCAGGTAGTCGGCGAAGACGATCGCCGGGCTGGGAGGCGCGCCGTCGTGCCGGCGCAGGAAGTTCATCCCCGACGGCGAGAAGAAGGTCAGCGCGACGCGGATCCGGTCGGGGTGCCGCGCGGCGAGCAGGTCGATCACCGGGCGGGCCTGCAGGAACTCGCCGACGGAGGAGACGTGGAACCAGAGAAGCGTTCGCCCCCGCTCGATGCGGGAGGCGGCCCGCGCCCAGCGCTCTTTCAGCCCCCTGCGTCCGGAAATCCCCTCGGCGATCTTGCCGTTGAACAGGGCGGCGATCCTGGCCCCCGCCGCGGCGAGCGGCAGGGCGGCACTGTAGATGGCATGATCGGGTCTCACGAGCCCTTCCTTCCCGAAAGAGCCTCTTCCACCGTCTCGGCGACCCGTCGCACCGAGATCGCCTCGAGGCACTCGAGCCGTTCGAAGCGGCAGGGGCGCGCGCCGTTGCGGGAGCAGGGGCGGCAGCGGATGTCGGCCTCGATCGCCGCGCTGCTCTCGAGCAGGGGGAAGTATCCGAACTCCCTGACGGTCGGTCCGAACAGCGCGACCACGGGAGTCCCGACCGCCTCGGCAAGATGCAGCGGCGCCGAGTCGTTCGTCACGAGCAGGTCGGCGCGTTCGAGCGCCGCGGCCGTCTCCATCACGCCGAACCGCCCGCACAGATCGAGCGCCCCGGGGACCCCGGCCGCCACTTCCGCGCAGACTTCCCTGTCGCTCTCGCCTCCGACCAGAACGATCCCGCGCCCCGCCCGATAGAGGATCTCCGCCAGCTCCGCGAAGCGCTCCGCCGGCCACCGCTTCGCCGGCCACCGCGCCCCGGGGGCGAGGGCGACGACGGGCCTCTCCTCGAGCCCGGCGGCGCGGAACCTTTCCGCGGCCGACCCGCGCTCGCGCCCCCCGGGATCGAGCCGGGGCATCGCTCCGGGATCGCTCACGCCGAGCCGATGCGCAAGTCGCAGGTACCGCTCGCGCATCGTCACGATATCCTCGCCGCCGCGCCGTCCGGCGAGAACCGCGGCCTTGCCGATCTGATCCTTCTCTATCCGCATACGCCTGCGGGCGGCGAGCGAGCGGGAAAGGAGGATGCTCCTCAGCACTCCGTGAGCATCGATGAGGATCCCGTACCGGACGCCGGAAAGCGAGTTCCGCAGCCTCCACAGCGCTCCGGCCCCTCCCCGCTCGGGGAGGACGCTGACGCGGGCGATCCTCCGGTCGCGCTCGAAGAGCGGGAGATACCGCTCCTTCGTCACCAGGTGTATCTCCATCCCGGGCAGGCCGGCGCGCAGCGCCTCGACGAGCGCGGTGAGCAGGACGAGGTCGCCGAGCGAGCCGAACCTGATCAGGAGTATCGTATCATCCTGTCGCTGCATGCAGATGCCCCGTTATCCGGCGGCGTTCCTGCGCCGTCTCCGCAATATACAGCAGCGGCGGCGGGTCGTCCAGACGCAAACCAGCGGTCTATGCGGTAATCCGGAATATCTATTAAATGTAGAAATTTATTCTTGAAAATAGCGCATCGTTTTAGCATTATGCAGAACGAGTCTGTGATTGTTCGATATTTATTGTCGTATTGGCTTAAAAAGTGCTATTTACCTGATGTCCCGCGCGATCTTTCCAGTGCGGGCGGCGCTGAAAATCGGGGATGCGGGTTGCATTCTGCGGATGAAAAGGATCGAGGGGAGGACCGTATGGAGACGAGGAACGAGATCGGTTCGCGCATAAAGCAGTACCGGCTCGCCAAGGGGCTGACGCTGAAGGATATAGAATTACGCGCGAAGGTCTCGGCAACGCACGTCTCGGAGATAGAACGCGGCATGACCTCGCCAACGGTCGGTGCCCTGGCGAAGATAGCGGAGGCGATGGGCACCGATGTCGCCTACTTCGTGGAGAAGCGCAACGTCTCGAAGCTCTCGGTGGTCCGCAGGAGCGACCGCCGCAAGATGCAGTTCAAGGATTGGGGCGCCACGTACTTCTCGCTGACGAGGGATCTCGCGCACCCGAAGATCACCTTCCTCGAGGTCGAGCTCGAGCCGGGGATCGCGCGTCCCGAGGAGACGAACACGCACGACGGAGAGGAGTTCGCCCTCGTGACGAAGGGGGTCATGGAGATCATCATCGGCGACGAGAAGTACATCCTCAAAGAGGGCGACAGCATCCATTACAAGGCGAACAAGCCTCACGCGATGCGCAACATCGGCGATGCCCGCTGCCGGGCGATCTGGGTCACGCTGCCGCCGTTCAATCTGTGACGCGGCCGCGCGGATCCGGGAGGGACACTGACGATGATCACGAAGGAAGAGATCGGTCGGCGCATCAAGAAGGTGCGCGAGCAGCAGCACCTGACGCTGAAGAACGTCGAGGCCAAGGCGGGGATATCGGCGACGCACATCTCCGAGATAGAGCGGGGCAAGACATCGCCGACGATCGGGGCGCTCGTGCGCATAGCCGAGGCGCTCGGCCGGGACCCGGCGTATTTCATAGAGGACGATGAGCTCAGCGACGTCTCCTTCGTCGCGCTCGAGGACCGCCGTATGCGCAGTCTCGAAGAGGCCGCGGGAGAGGCCGCTATCCTGACCGAATCGATACCGAGCGGGAAGATCAGCGCCCAGTTGATAACGCTGGCGCCGAATCCGGAAGGAAAGCTCGCCGTGCACGCTCACGACGCCGACGAGGCGGCGCTGGTGCTCAAGGGATCGGTGCGGTTCAGCGTCGAGGGGACGGAGCACCTCCTCGAGGAGGGAGACAGCATCTACTATGTCGCCCGGCAGGAGCACGGATACGCCAACGCTTCGGCGGAGTCTCCGGCGCGCATGATCTGGTTCGCCTCGGACCGCAACGTAACCTGAGAGTCCCGCGCCCCGTCAGGGGATGTCAAGAAATGATAACGTGCATTTTGACCGCCGGTTGACCGGATACCGGCGGTTTTTTTACTCCCCGATTTTGATTGACACTTTTTTCCGGCTGTTCCTATAGTCTGCCGGGAAGGGGGTATCGATCGTGGCACGAGGCGTTCCGGGAGAAGACAACTCTCGCGACGGCATCCTGTTCCAGCACATCCTCCTGATGCTTCAGACCCTCGCCCTGCAGCAGATGGGCAAGCTCACCAATCCATTAACCGGCACGGTGGAGAGGGATTTGCATCAGGCCCGGATAACCATAGATATGCTCTGCATGCTCCAGCGCAGGACCGCCGGGAACCTGGACGAGAAGGAGAAGCGGCTGCTCGATACGGTCGTCCTCGAACTCCAGATGAACTATGTGGACGAATCGGGCAGATCCTCCGGCGGGGAGGACGCGAAGGAGAAGGAGGGGGACGAGGAGCCCCCGCAGGACAGCGATCGCGCGGGGGAGTCCTCGCAGTAGACAGGGGCGCCCTGCCGCCGATCCGTAACTGTGCGGGATACGGAATAGAGGAGGTTGCGATGATGAGATTCTTCATTCGGCTCGGCGCGGTCGCCGTCGCGCTCGCGCTCGCGGCGGGAGGCGCCGTCCGCGCCCAGACGTCGTGGGACGGGACGGCGGGGCTGCTCCGCGTCTACGAAGCGGGGACCGTCGGCAAGGGGAAGCTCGTCTTCTCGCTGGGGACCGCGTACCAGCGGTGGTCCGACGAGACGCTGCTCGATTTCCCCGGCAGCTTCTATTCGAAGGCGGGCGGCGAGGACCCCAGGACCGTCACGTACAATCTCTTCGTCTCCCGGGCCGGCCTGACGCTCGGCCTCAACGACAATATCGAGCTCGCCGCGACGCTCGACGTGCGCAACTGGATCATGCAGGTCCCCGAGGAGTTCGAGACGGAGGAGTTCGAAACCTTCTACCGCGGAGGGCTCGGAGACACCCGCGTGATGGCGAAACTCTGCCCTCCCCTTCCGGTGCAGCGTCTCAGGCTCGCCGTGCTCGGATCGGCGAGCTTTCCCACCGGCAAGAAGGATTACCGCTTCACGACCGACTCGATCGACTTCGGCATCGACGGGCTCATGACCCTCGACATGACCGGGGTCGACGCGTTCGTGCCGTGGAAGCTGCACGTCAACGCAGGGTACACGTTCAACCGCAACGAGGACGAGGGGTACGGGATCCTCAATACGAGCAACCCCAACCTGAGCGGATTCTATCCCCCCGCCTATCCGCCCGTTCCGGAGGGGAAGAGCGCCAGCTTCAACGATCTGTTCAGGCTCGGCGCCGGCGTGGAATTCCTGCTTCTCGACAAAGCGCGGCTCTTCGTCGAGTTCCGCTGGGACGACTTCATCGGCTTCGACGAGACCCTTCCCGACTCGTTCCCCCTGCGCAACACGAGCATGTACACTATCACGCCGGGGTTTTCGCTCTATTCGCGCAACAACGTCGGCATACAGTTCGCGCTCGACGTGAACCTCAACTCCGAGTCGAACCAGTCGATCATGAATCCGCCCGACTGGATGGCGTACTTCATGCTCAACGTCGGCGGCTTCGTCCTCCCGCAGGACGCCGACAGGGACGGTATCGAGGACAAGGTCGACGCCTGCCCCGGCGAGCCGGAGGACTTCGACGGCTATCAGGACGATGACGGCTGCCCCGACCTCGACAACGACGGCGACGGGATCCCCGACGACGCGGACCAGTGCCCCGACCTGGCCGAGGACTTCGACGGCTATCAGGACGATGACGGCTGTCCCGACCTCGACAACGACGGCGACGGGATCGCGGACGTCGACGACCGGTGTCCGAACGAGCCGGAGGACTTCGACGGGTTCGAGGATTCCGACGGCTGCCCCGATGTCCTGCAGGACAGCGACGGGGACGGCGTGCCCGACGACATGGACAAGTGCCCGCTGAAGCCCGAGGACATCGACGGCTTCCAGGATGACGATGGCTGCCCCGACCTCGACAACGACCTCGACGGCATCCTCGATGTCGACGACCAGTGCCCGAACGAGCCGGAGACCTTCAACGGGTACGAGGACGAGGACGGCTGCCCCGACGAGCGGCCGATCGAGCAGAAGTTCATCCTGCGCGGGGTCAACTTCGAGAGCGGTTCCGCCGCCCTGACGCCGGACAGCTATTCGACGCTCGACCAGGTGGTCAAGTCGCTGACGGCCTATCCGGAGGTCAAGGTGGAGATCAGGGGATACACCGACAGCGTCGGCGAGTGGGAGTACAACCTCGGGCTCTCCCAGCGCCGCGCCGATTCGGTCAAGACGTACCTGGTGAACTCGGGGGTCCCCGCCGAGCGGATCCTCGCCAAGGGGTACGGAGAGGCCGATCCGGTATCGTCGAACTCAACGGCGGCCGGCCGCGCCGAGAACCGGCGGATCGAGTTCCACCGGCTGAACTAGTCTCGCCGTCAGAGGAGGCAACACGGCCGCGGGGCTTGCGCCCCGCGGCCGTTTCCGTTCGGGCTGCCGGTGGAGCGGCCTATTTCCCGCCCTTCCCCTTGGCCGATTGCCAGAGCGACTCCATCTGCTCGAGCGTCAGCGTCGGAAGCGGGGTTCCCCCGGCCGCGGCCCGCTCCTCGATCTCGTCGAAGCGCCGTATGAACTTCGCCGTGCTCTGCTCGAGGGCGCTCTCGCAGTCGATGTCGAGATACCGGGCGACGTTGACGACGGTGAACAGCAGGTCTCCGATCTCCTCGCGCACGTGATCCCGCTCGCCCGCGTCGACGGCGTCGGCGAGCTCGGCCGCCTCCTCGCCGAGCTTGTCGATGACCCCGCGATGATCGGGCCAGTCGAACCCGGCGGCGGCGGCCTTTTTCTGGACCGCGAGAGCGCGGCGAAGCGGCGGGAGGCCGGAAGGGACTGAGGAGAGGATCGTCTCGGGCCCGGCCGCGCGGGCCCGGCGCTCCTCGCGCTTCATCCGGTCCCACTCGGCCTGGCTCTGCGTCTCGTCGGACGCGCTGGTGCCGCCGAAGACATGGGGGTGGCGGGAGACGATCTTGCCGTGCGCGGCCTCGACGATCGAGGAAAGCGGCGCTCCGCGCCTCTCGAGCATCAGCTCGTGGATGAACACGATGAGGAAGAGCACGTCGCCGAGCTCCTCCTCGATATGTCCGAGATCTCCCGCCGCCTCGGCCTGCAGGAGCTCGTACGCCTCCTCGATGAGGTGCGAGATCATCTCCCCCGCGGTGCGGGCGCGGTCCCACGGGCAGCCGTTCTCGCCCCGGAGGATTCGCAGGGTCGTTCGAAGCTTTTCGATCTCCGTGCCGAGTCGCTCGTCGTTCACGTTCCGGACCTCCCCGGCCGCGGCAGCCCGCGGCCGGGGTAAGGATATCGCATCTTGAACACCCCGGCAATTCCTGATATACTCGACGATTGCTTTCATGTGTCGCATGCCGGCGTCCGGTTCGGGCGGCCGGAGGACGGGGGGCTCGGAGCGATGAAGAACCTGGCGCTGCGCGGAGCGCGGGAGCACAACCTCGCCGACATAGACGTGGAGCTCCCGCATCGCGCCGTGATCGCCGTTACGGGGGTCTCCGGCTCGGGAAAGTCGTCGCTCGCGTTCGACACGATCTTCGCCGAGGGGCAGCGCCGGTACATAGAATCGCTCTCGACCTACGCACGCCAGTTCATCGAGCGGCTCGAGCGGCCCGATCTCGACTCCATAGACGGGATCAGCCCGACGATAGCGATCAGGCAGAAGAACACCGTCACCAGCGCCCGCTCCACCGTCGGAACGGCCACGGAGATCTACGACTACCTGCGCCTGCTCTACGCCCGGGCCGGCAGGACGATATGCCCCGACTGCGGCGTTCTCGTCAGGTCCTGGTCGCCGAGCGATGTCGCCGCGGAGGCGGCCGGGCCCCTCGGCGGCAGGCGGCTCCTGCTCCTGTTCCCCGCGGGGCGCGTGCGGCCGTCCGAGTGGCCCTAGCGCCGTTCGTATCTTCTCGCGAGGGGATACTCGCGCATCCTCGCCGGGGGGGAGCCCGAACGGATCGAGGAATACCGGCCGGCGGGGCGGCGTGCGGTCGG
>JAQVGR010000051.1 GCA_028696635.1 Candidatus Krumholzibacteriia bacterium
CGCCAGAAGACGCGCGCCCGCCGCGGCCGGGGAGACTGGTGGAAGACGCGCATCGTGCCGGGCTCGGCCCAGATAGCCTACGGACGCCCGATCGCCGGCGTGATCGTGATGGCGATCGCAGCGGCGGCCCTGATGACGCTCGCGTGGGGCGGCTTCTATCTCGACGACCCGCGCCGGACGGGGCTGCACCCGGTCACCTGGACCATGGCGGGCCCCGCGACGATCCTGCTGCTCTGCTGGCTCGCCACGGCGCGCACCCGGCGCCCGGCCGAGCAGCCCAACTACCGCATCCTCCCGCTCGATTTCCGGTACGGACAGATCGGCGCGGCCGAAGGCCCCCGGGGACAGCGGGAGGCGGAAGCGGGTCCCCGCGCGGGGAGCGGCGAGCCGGACCGCAAGTTCGCCGAATTCCTCGACAGCCTGTAGAAAGGAAACGGCATGGCGCTTGAGGGGAACGCGAAGGATTTCGGGCTCAGCGAGATCTTCCAGCTGATCTCGATACAGAAGAAGTCCGGCATGCTCTCCATATCCGGAGAGGAGAACATGGCGGTCTTCTTCGAGGACGGCATGGTCGTCTCGACCCGCGACCGCCGCTCGAAGACGCGCGATCCCCTGCGGGACTACCTGCTGCGGTACGGCTTCCTCGACAGGGAAGAGATGAACAACCTCCAGCAGATCCAGTCCGGCTCGGGGATGGACCTCACCGACATCCTGCTGCAGGAACGCTACTTCTCCGATGACGAGCTCCGCCAGATATTCACGGACCAGATATACGAGACGGTGCAGGAGATACTCTCGTGGCCGAAGAGCTACTACAAGTTCGTATCGGGGACCAGCGTGCTCACCGGCGTCCGCTCGTTCGCCGCGGTCAAGGTGGAGGGACTCCTCATGGAGAGCATGCGGCGGATCGACGAGTTTCCCGAGATCCGGCGCATCTTCCGCGCCGAGGAGATGATGGTCCGGAGACTGCCGGCGGAACCGAGCCGGAAGATCCCCCTCGAGAGGTCCGAAGAGGTCGTCTACGAGCTGCTGGAGAACGAATCGAGCGTCGCCGACGTCCTGAAGCGCGCGAAGATGGCGCGGTTCTGCGCCTACGAAGCCCTGAAGAACCTCCTCGAGAAGGAACTGCTCGAGATCACGCGCGACGTGCAGCCCGAACAGGAGAAGTCGCCGGGCGAGCAGGTCAGGGAGCGGCGCTCCGGCGGGCGAAAGCGGACGCTGCCGACGATGGCTGCAGCGGCGGCTCTGGCGCTCTGCTACGCCGCCGGCGAATACGCGGTGCCGGCGCTGTTTCCCCCGGGCTGGACGGCGGACGCGATGAGGGCCCCCGCCGCCGCGGCCCCCCTCTCGCGGGATCCCGGTCTCTCCGGCGATCTCTCCGAATTCAGGCTGCGCCGACTGGAGACGACGGTCAGACAGGGGCTGGAGGAGTACCGCGCCGTCATGGGCGAATATCCCTTCTCGCTCGAGATCCTCGTGGTCAGGAAGATCCTCCCCGCCGGCGTCGTCACGCGCGTCCACCAGGCGGGTCTCGTCTACCGCGCCGGAGATCCGGCGGACCGGTACGAGCTCTCGCGCGGCTGAACCGCCGCGATCACCCGGCCGCATCCTCCCCGCCGCCGCCGTCCGGCGAGCCGCCGGTCCGCCATGCGCCGGTTGCGAGCGGCGTCAGGACGGAGCAGGCGCTGATCGCCCGTTCCTTGCAGTCCTCGAGCCAGAACAGCCCGCGGCGGGAGAGCTTCGTGCGGATCGTCCACGGCGTATCGATCACCCAGACGCCGTCGCGGCGCAGCAGGAACGGGTCGGCCCCTTTCTCGCCCCTCGGAGGCGCGAGGACGAACGCCGCCCGGTACCCCGCCTCGCGCGCCGCACGCGCGAGGCGGCGGTCGGCCATGCCGAACGGATAGGAAAGCGATCTGACGGGGCGGCCGGTCTGTTCGGCGATCTGCCGGCGGGAGCGCGCGAGCTCGGCGGCCGCCTCCCGGGGGGCCAGGCGCGTGAGCGGCCGGTGCGTGACGGTGTGGGACCCGAACGAGAAGCCCCGCTCGCAGAGCCCGCGCACCGTCTCCCAGTCCATGTGGCGCGCTCCCCTGCCGGGAGCTGGGAGCTCCCACTCGTTCCTGCGTCCCGCGTACCCGCTCACGAGGAATATCAGCGCGGGGATCCCGCGCGCCTCGAGCACGGGGGCCGCGTGGCGGGCGAAGTCCTCGTACCCGTCGTCGAAGGTGAGAAGAACCTCCCCCGCGGAGCCGGGACGCCTCCCCTCGAGGGTCAGCAGGAACTCGGTCTCGCCTATGAACCTGCTCCCCGAGCCGAGCAGGGCGTCGATCTGGCGTTCGAACCGCCGCGGGCTGACCCATGTCCCGCCGAGCTTGAAACGCACCGTCTTGTGATAGGCGAGCACGCGGGGCGCCGACGGATCGGGGTATCCCCAGATCGCGCGCCAGACGGCATACAGCCCGGCGGCGGCCGCCGCGATACCCGCCGCGGCGAGCAGCGCCGTCATCGCTCCCGTCCCCTGCCGGTGTGGCCGAATCCGCCCGACCCCCGCGCCGTCCCGTCGAGATCGCCGGCCTCGGCGAGCTCGACCGGCGGGAGTGCGCAGAAGACGATCTGCGCGATGCGGTCGCCGCGCCTGACGGCGAAATCCGAGTCGCCGAAGTTGAAGAGGATCACCCCGACCTCGCCGCGGTAATCGCTGTCGATCGTGCCGGGGCTGTTGAGCAGTCCGATCCGCTCGCGCAGGGCCAGGCCGCTGCGCGGGCGCACCTGCGCCTCGAGCCCGCGGGGGATCGAGAGCTCGAAGCCGGCAGGCACGAGAGCCGCCCGCCCGGGCCCGACGACGATCTCCCCGGAGCACGCGGCGTGGATGTCGAACCCGCTCGATCCGGCGGTCATCTGCTCGAGCGGCGGCAGGCCGTCATGATGGGGCAGATACCGCACGCCGACCCGCGCGACGGATCCGGGAGAGCGGTCTTCCATAGGGGCGAACCTCCCCTCACGCGCGGGACCGGACGCGGCCGGCGCGCGGCCTGCGCACCACCGGCCCGCAGGTGACGTAGAAGAGACGGTCCGGCGCGAGGAACCGGCGCGCCGCCTCCGCAACCGAGGGCACGTTGACGCGCTCGATCAGGCGGAGCACCTCGGCCACGCTCCGGTGGCCGCCGTGGTAGATCTCGTTGTGCAGGAGACGGAACAGCCTCGCCTCGCTGCTCTCGAGGCCGAAGACGATCGCCCCCTTGAGCTGCGCCCTGGCGCTATCGAGCTCCTCGGGGCGTATCCCGCCGCGGCGCAGCGATTCGAGCTCGGTGTGGAAGATCTCCAGCGCCTCGTCTATCGTGCGCGGGTCGACGGAGAAATAGACCGAGATGTCCCCCGTGTCCCTCCAGAAATTAACGTGGGAGTAGACCGAGTAGGCGAGCCCGGCGCGCTCGCGAAGGGCCTGGAACATCCGCGAGGAGACCCCTCCGCCGATGATGTTCGACAGCAGGAGCAGAACGATGCGGCGCGGGTCGTCAGCCCGGACGGTCCGCGAGCCGATACAGACGTGCGTCTGGTTCCACGAGCGGTGGCGGGAGACCCGCGAGGCGGGAGATCGCGGCATCCGAGAACCGCGCCGGCGGGCCTCCGGCGCGCCGGGCGGCAGGCGGAAAAAGCGATCGATCAGCGAGGCGACCCGCCGGGGCGGGATGTTGCCGACGAAGCCGAACAGGGTGTCCGCGGCCGTGTACGTCCTGCGGTGAAAACGCGCGAGTCGATCGCGGGTGATCCCCCGGATGTCGCCGAGGGTGCCGGCGACCGGGTGGCCGAGCCGGCTCTCGCCGAACACGGTCCGGTAGAAGTACTCGAAGGTCGTCTCCTCGGGGGAATCGGCGACGCTGCGGATCTCCTCGCGGACCACCTGGAGCTCGGTGCGCAGCGCCCGGGAGTCGAGCGAGGGATCGAGGACGATGTCGGCCAGCACCTCGATCAGGCGCGGCACGTGCTCCTCGAGCGCCCGTCCGTGGTAGCAGGTCGCCTCCTTGCCCGTGAAGGCGTCCCAGTGGCCGCCGATCGACTCGAGCTCGAGGGCGATGTCGAGGGCGCTGCGCGAGCCGGTGCCCCTGAACACCATGTGCTCGAGCAGGTGCGACATCCCCCGCTCGCCGGGAGCCTCGTCGCGCGAGCCTTTCGTGATCCAGGCGCCGAACGCGCACGAGGCGGCGAGCGGGTCGCGCTGGTGGATGAGGGTCGCCCCGGAATCGAGAACGATGCGCGATGGGCGGGGCAGCCGTATCATACCGCGATGCTACAGGAGCGCCTTGCGGCTCAGCCGGATCTTGCCGTCATTGTCGATCTTGATGACCTTGACCTCGATCTCGTCGCCGAGCTGGAGGACGTCCTCGACCTTGTCGATCCGCTTCTTGTCGATCTCCGAGATATGCAGCAGGCCGTCCCTGCCGGGCATGATCTCGACGAAGGCGCCGAACTGGACTATGCTCCTGACCTTTCCCTTGTAGACCTTGTTCAGCTCCGGCTCCGCCGTGATCAGCTCGATCATCTCCATCGCCTTGTCGTGGGATTCCTTGTCCACGGCGGCGATCGTCACGGTGCCGTCGTCCTCGATGTCGATCTTCGACCCGGAGACCTCCTGGATGTGCCTGATCATCTTGCCCCCCGGGCCGATGATCTCGCGGATCTTGTCGACGGGGACCTTTATCTGGACGATCTTCGGCGCGTACGGGGAGATCTCGGCGCGCGGCCGGTCTATAGTCCGGTCCATGATGTCGAGGATCTGCAGGCGCGCCCGGCGCGCCTGCTCGAGGGCCTCCTCCATGATCTTCCTGGAGATCCCGGAGACCTTCACGTCCATCTGGAAGCCGGTGATCCCCTGGCGGGTCCCGGTGACCTTGAAGTCCATGTCGCCGAGATGATCCTCGAGGCCGAGGATATCGGTGAGCACCGCGTAGCGCTCCCCCTCCTTGACCATCCCCATCGCCACGCCGGCGACCGCCTTGGCGGTCGGCACCCCCGCGTCCATCAGTGCAAGGCTCCCGCCGCAGACCGTCGCCATCGAGCTCGAGCCGTTCGACTCGAGGATGTCCGAGACGATCCTGATCGTGTAGGGGAAGGCGTCGTCCGGCGGGATGACGGGAAGCAGCGCCCGCTCGGCGAGCGCGCCGTGGCCGATCTCGCGGCGTCCGGGGCCGCGGAAGAACCCGACCTCGCCGACGCTGAACGGCGGGAAATTGTAATGGAGCATGTACTTCTTCCAGCTCTCGCCCGAGAGGGCGTCTATCCGCTGCTCGTCCTGCGAGGTGCCCAGCGTGGTGACGACGAGGCTCTGCGTCTCGCCGCGGGTGAACAGGGCGCTGCCGTGCGTGCGGGGCAGGATCGCGATCTCGCACGTGATGTCGCGGACCTCGTCGCAGCGGCGGCCGTCGGTCCTGACCTTCTCGTCGAGGATCAGGCTGCGGACCGCCTCGCGCTCGAGCTCCTCCATGATCCCCGCGATCTCCTTCTCCGAGTCGGGGAACTCGGCCCCGAACTTCTCGATCGCCTGCTCCGTCAGCTCGGAGAGCGCCTCGGCGCGGACATGCTTGCCCCTGACGCGGCAGCGCGAGGCGATCTCGCCGAGGTAGTCGCCCCTGAGTCTGTCGCGCAGGGCCGTGTTGACCTCGGGGAGCGGGAAGGTCCGCTTGGCGGGCACGTCGAACTTGGAGATGAACTCCCGCTGGAACGCGTTGATCTCCCTGATCATCCGGTGACCGAACTCGAGGGCCTCGATCAGGCGCGCCTCGGGGATCTCGCGCGCGCCTCCCTCGACCATGATGATCGCCTCGTCCGAGCCGGCGATCACGAGGTCGAGCCCTCCCTCCTCCGCCTCGTTCAGCGTCGGGTTGAGGATGAACGAGCCGTCCTTGAGGCCGACCCGCACACCGCTCAGCACCGCCCCGAACGGGATGTCGGAGAGGTTGAGCGACAGGGACGCGCCGATGATGCCGAGCACGTCGGCCTGGTGCTCCGTGTCGCTGCTCAGCACGGTGCAGGCGACCTGCACCTCGTTGCGCACCCCGTCGGGGAAGAGCGGCCTGATCGGCCGGTCGATCTGCCGGGCGCCGAGGGTCTCGCGCTCCGAGGGGCGCCCCTCGCGCTTGAAGAATCCGCCGGGGATCTTGCCGGCGGCGTAGAACTTCTCCCGGTACTCGACGAACAGCGGGAGAAAATCCCGCCCCGGAACGGGCTTCTTGGATGCCACGGCCGTCACGAGCACGGTCGTTCCCGCCTCTCCTACAAGCACCGCGCCGTGGGCCTGGCGGGCCATGCGCCCCGATTCGAGCACGAACTGAGTCCGGTCAATCCTTTTTTCTAGTCTTGTCATTCCTTCGAAATCCTCCATTCAGTGAAAATACGGGCACGGATACGCTGCGCCCACGCCGCGGATCGGCATGCATTATTCGCGCGCGGGGCTACTTCCTGATGCTGAGTTCCTTGATCAGCTCGCGATATTTCTCGAGCCGGGTCTTCTTGAGGTAGTCAAGGAGCTTGCGGCGACGTCCGACGAGCTTCAGGAGTCCGCGCCTCGATGCGAAATCCTTCTTGTGGATCTTGAAATGCTCGGTAAGCGTGTTGATGCGTTCGGTGAGGAGCGCGATCTGCACTTCCGGCGATCCGGAATCCAGGTCATGAAGCCGGTACTTGTTGATTACCTCTTTCTTCGTCTCTCTCGGCAGCGCCATCGTTTTTACCTCCTTGTGCACTCGTGTTGAGAACACGATGGCAGCAGAAGGGGCGTCATGCCCGATCCGCCAGATACTGCGCTTATCCGTCTATTGCGATTCACTAACATACACGACGCCGGGTAAAAGTCAACGTTTCTTTTCCAGGATGCGCGACGCCGTCTCTCTGTCACGCATAAGTTGTGCCCGGAGCTCGGCCGGCCCGTCGAACCTTCGTTCGTCCCTGATATGCTCGACGCAGTGGACGCGGAGGCGGCTCCCGTAGAGGTCCCCCTCGAAATCGAACAGGTGGACCTCTATCGTCATCCGGCCGTCGCACCGCACGGTCGGCGCAGAGCCGACGTTCATCATCCCTCCGTGCAGGCCGGCTGGCGACTCGATCAGCACTGCATAGACACCGCCGGGGGGGACGAGCTTCTCGCCGTGGGCGACGCACGCGTTCGCCGTGGGAAAGCCGAGCTCCCGCCCGAACCCCTCGCCGCTCGTCACGTCGGCGTCGAAGAAGTAGGGCCGGGTGAGGAAGCGGGCCGCGCGGCCGAGGCGCCGCTCGAGCACATCCCTGCGGATCCTCGTGCTCGAGACTGCGGTTCCCTCGATCACCACCGGCGGCACGATCGTCACGCCGAACCCTTTCCGGCGCCCCTCGAGCGCCAGCGCCTCGCTCCCCCCCTCGCGCCCCCGTCCGAGATGAAAATCGTACCCCACGACGAGACGGCGCATCCGCAGAGAGCCGATCAGGCGGCTCTCGATATAGTCGTGGTACCCGGTCAGCGCCGTCCGGCGGTCGAACGGCTCGATGAATATCGCGTCGAGGCCGAGGCCGCGCAGGAGCGAGATCTTCTCGTCGAGGGTCGTGAGCAGGTCCGGCGAGCGCTCCGGGTGCGTGACGGAGAGCGGATGCCGGTCGAAGGTGACCAGCACAACGGGCAGCCCTGCCTGCCGCGCCTCGGCGACGGCGGCCCCTATCACCGCCTGGTGCCCGGCGTGCACCCCGTCGAAGACGCCGATCGTCACGACGGCGGCGCCCCCTGCCGCGGGGAGATCGTCGGGGCCGATGATTCGTACCGGTGCCATGGGATCACTCGCCGCCGGCGAAGACGCGCCGCAGCTCCAGCAGCCCTCCGGGGCCGGCCTCGGCGATCGCCTCGAGCTGTTTCCCGGGGCCTGCGAGCCGGACGAGGGTCCCCGCCCGCAGTCCCGCGCCCGCGGAGCGCGGGGCGATCCCGTTGCGCACGCCCTGCGTCTGCGCGGGGGTCAGCTCGACGGCGGGCATGTGCCGCATCGCCTCGTACAATGAATGCCCCGGCGATTCCATGCCGGCGAGCCGCTCGAGCTCGCCGTCGCCGACCGCCGAGGCGACGTCGAAATGCCCGATCCGGGTCCGCACGAGGCCGTGCAGGTGGGCGGGGACGCCGAGGGCGGCGCCGAGCTCCTCGGCGAGCACGCGCACGTACATCCCCCGCGAGCACGTCACCTCGACGGTGAACAGCGGGGGATCGAAGGCGGCAAGCTCGATCGACCAGGTCTGGACCTCCCGGGGCTCCCGATCGACCTGCTCCCCCCGCCGCGCGAGGGTGTAGAGCGGAGTGCCGCGGTGCTTGAGGGCCGAGTACATCGGCGGCACCTGCATGCGCCTTCCGAGAAAGCGGGGAAGCGCCGCGCGGACGGCGTCCTCGGTCACCTCCCGCCATTCGCCGGCGGCAGTCACCGCGCCCGTCGCGTCGTGCGTGTCGGTCGAGGCGCCGAGCATGACGTCGGCCACGTAGGTCTTCGGCAGGTCCATCAGGTACCCGGAGAGCTTCGTCG